>CALDJN010000083.1 GCA_937901695.1 uncultured Anaerocolumna sp. | reverse complement strand
GGTGCTAATGCCAGTTGAAATGGATAATTCCAAGGTGAGAGGACCAGTACGACTCCATATGGTTCTAACAAGGTAAAACTTTTCGCTGGAAAATGTGATAAAGGTGTCTTAACCTTCTGCGGTTTCACCCACTTTGCCAAATGCTTTCTGGCATAGCGAATTTCATTTAATACAATGCTAACCTCAGTAAGGTATGCCTCATATTCTGATTTGTTCAAATCCTCTTTAAGTGCTGCATATATTTTTTCTTGATTCTGTATAATTGCAAGTTCCAATTTCTTAAGCTGTTCCTTTCGAAACTCGATATTCTTCGTAACATTACTAAGGAAAAACTCTCTTTGCAAAGAAACAAGTTGCTTCATCTCCATAATAACCTCGATTCTGGCGCCTCAGCGTCTTTTATAATAGCATCACTGTGTACCCACATAAATTGCCGTTGAAAAAACATTGTATTTTTAATCAATTTGTTGTTAATATAACAAACTAAGTGCTATAAAAAACATTCCATAATAGTATGTTGCAAGATTAATGATGTGGACAGCCTCATACTTCTTATTATAAAAATAAAGAAATAAGATTAAAGTGTCCGAAATAAGGAATAAAGTTGCCCCAATACTAATTAACAAATTCTGAGCACTAAATTGTGCCAACACAAGGTGCAAGCCTTTTGAAAATAACATTGCTACCATAAATGAATATGCTGCTATAAGTATAGTAAATTTACCTGTGTTCATTCCATCTAATTTTGTTAATCCTATTGAAATAAATATTGCCAATATTGGGAACACAAAGTCTACCCAAGTTAATCTTTGCATTTTTGAGAAAGCATAAATAAAGAAAGCGTGTCCAAAAGCAAAGGATAGTAACCCCAAAATGAAGGTAGCTGTTTTTGCTGTAAAAATCGTACTTGCTTCACCTTGAGATGGCTCATTTTCATCCCTTTCACATATCATATTATAGAATCCAAGAATAACATCTCCAATTAAACATAACAGTAATGCTGGCATAAAAGATAATAAAGTTCCGACGTTTGCTCCATAATAGGCACAAAATATGGACACTGTAATAAATCCAATACTATTAATGGTTTTCGCTATAACATAATATTTTCTGTATTTTGGACAACTTCTTGTCATCATTAGAAAGGTAAAAGGAATTGTATACAATACAAAGAAAAGCAAAGGTTGAAATAATGTCATGATAATCCTCCTATTTAGTTTAATATTATTCATTATGCTTTACAATGGGTGGTGCCTAACCTTCACACTTATCCCGCTATATACATTGCTGCCAAACCTGCATTTAACGAATGAGAAGTCCATGGACCAGGGTTTAACTGCCCGGCAATTCTAATTTCATTTTCAGCCACATCTTTGCTAGGATATTTATTACACATAACCGTTTCCTCCATAATTACAAAATGAACACTTTTCTTTAAATAACTATAACACATTATACCAGACATTCCAATATTACTCTATTCCCATCGATTATTTTTTTAACCTTTTTTTAATATATGTATCAATATTGTAAATACATATATCAATATTTTACATATATTTAACAATATTTTAAATATATTTAAATATTAGTCAGAGCAGATATTCCAAAACTGTCATTCTGAGAGCAAATTCAGCTTTGCTAAATTTACACCCAGAATTATCACGCTTAACAGCACCACAGTAAACGAAATGTTTATTGCGTACTAATTCTGCCGCGCCGAGCTTGCTCGTGCACATAAACAACCCCAAGGAATTGCTTGCTATGGCTCTTTCATAGCAATGACAAATCTTTTATTTTGCAACAGCCCCTTGCAGAAGCGAAGCGCGAAACTTCCCTAATGAAATAAATAATTATACAGCTTTGTTCAAGATTTGCATGTTTTGAATCAATAAATGACAAGAATCAGAAAAAACCGTATGCTATAATTATATTATAAAATAACATAAAACTTTATATTCAACCTAAAGGAGGCAATTAAAAATGGAAATCAGAACAGCATCATCACCAAAAGATGTAAAACATTATACAACAGAAAGATTAAGAGAAGAATTTTTAATTCAAAATCTATTTGTATCAAATGAAATTAAATTAGTATACAGCCATATTGACCGTATCATTACAGGAGCTGCTGTTCCACTATCACCATTAACATTAACTGCTGGAGATGAACTAAGAGCAGAATATTTCTTACAACGAAGAGAAATGGGTGTTATCAATATTGGTGGAAAAGGAACTATTACAATAGATGGAAAAGTTTATGAGTTAGAAAATAAATATGGCATTTATATTGGAATGGGTTCAAAAGATATTGTATTTAGCAGTGCAGATAGCAGCAATCCTGCAAAGTTCTACATTAACAGTGCACCGGCTCATAAGACATATCCTACCGTATTGATTAAACCAGAAGATTGTGTATTTGTGGAATTAGGATCTTTAGAGGAATCTAACCATAGAACAATCAGAAAATATATTCTACCTGGGCAAGTAGAAAGCTGCCAGTTAGTTATGGGTATGACCAGCTTAAAACCTGGTAGTGTCTGGAATACAATGCCTTGCCATACTCATGACAGAAGAATGGAAGTATACTTATATTTTGATATGCCGGAAGATGCATTAGTATTCCATTATATGGGTGAACCAAATGAGACAAGACATATTGTTATGAGAAATGAAGAAGCCGTTATCTCTCCAAGCTGGTCTATCCATGCAGGATCCGGTACACAAGCATATACCTTTATATGGGGCATGGTTGGCGAAAATCAGGATTTTGATGATATGGATGGCGCTGCTATGTCAGATATTAAATAACTTTCATAACATGGCAAAATTGATTTGCGTGTCATTAGAGTTTTGACCGCAAATCAAAATTAAATCTAAAATTATATAGGAGGAAAATTGAATGAGTATAATGAATAGTTTTTCTTTAAAAGGTAAAGTGGCATTAGTAACAGGTGCTTCTTATGGAATCGGCTTTGCCATTGCATGTGGATATGCAGAAGCCGGAGCAACCATTTGTTTTAATGATATTAAAGAGGAGCTTGTTGAAAAAGGTCTGGAATCATACAAAAATCTGGGTATTAAAGCTCATGGTTATGTATGTGATGTTACAAAAGAAGATCAGGTTAATGAACTGGTTCAGAAAATAGAAAAAGAAGTAGGCGTAATCGATATTCTTGTTAATAACGCAGGTATTATTAAACGTATTCCAATGATTGAAATGAAAGCAGAAGAATTCAGACAGGTAATAGACGTAGACTTAAATGCACCATTTATCGTATCAAAAGCAGTAATTCCTGGAATGATAAAGAAAGGTC
>CALDJN010000082.1 GCA_937901695.1 uncultured Anaerocolumna sp. | reverse complement strand
CATTATCACCTAAATACACAATGATAAATTCCCCATTTTCCGGAGTGATTCTCCTTGTTTCTTTCAAGCCTAACGCCTCTTCATAAAATTTAATTGAAGTTTCTAAGTTTTGTACGTTAATGTTGTTATGCGCAAATGTAAATTTCATATTTTTACCCATTAAATGTCTAATCTGTTTACAAAATTGATTCCTTGTTTGCAGAGGTGATTCTCTATTTACGGAATTGATTCTCTGTTTGCAGAAGCAATTTTCTGTTCGTAGAAATAATTTTCTGTTTGCAGAATTGATTCTCTGTTTGCAGATGAGTTCCTACGTTTACATATACAATCCTCTTTTTACAGATATAATTCCCTGTTTACAGATATATTCTCCACCTACAGATACGACATTGCCACTATTAATTTGATTGAAAGAATTGTTTCGTGGCACCTTTCTTACATTTATTTTCTTCCAACCTTGGCCTTTTTTCATAATTTTTTAAATTTCATAATTATTTATATTTCAAAACTTTGGCCTTCTTCGTTAATATCCATTACTTTATCTGCATAATCCTTTGCAATGTCCAGTCCTTTTAACTTGAAAATAATGGAATAATCCATCCAAAAGTGCATTGGAAATACCTTTTTAGTATTCGTATTTTTCATAAAATAATCAAATCCCCAATAAAAGCGGTCTTCCTGTCTTGGGTCTAAAGGAACGAAGGCTGCATCAAATTCTCTGCCTTTAATTATATCCATTTCCTTTTTAAAATTGTTTGTCATACTATTATAATCATCCTCTGTTTCCCCTTGCCAAGACCACCAATTTAAATCTCCTCCATGGTAAATCACTTTGTCATTGTGGGAAACAATAAAGGCAACCCCTTCATCTGTGGATTTTAGAGTTTCAATCATAAGTGAAGCAGGATTCTCAAGATTTTCTTTGCTTTTCGTATTCAAACCGGAATCATTAGTGAGGATTGGATAGGTAGAGGTTACATTCTTGCCAATATAAAAAATGTTACTGCGAGCTTGTGTTGGTACGTTTTTTCGATTCATATAGGCTTCGTTCATCCTTATATCATTTGATAAGATAAACGATACATGGGGATACTTATTAGCCAGCTCAAATATATTGAAATCAAAATGATCCGGATGTTTGTGACTGGCGAATAAAAATATATGTTTTTTAGAATCAAAGTTTGGAAGATTCCCTTTAAAGTAATCAAATATTAATACAACATCTTCCATTTCAACACTAAAACAGCTATGATGAATATAGGTTATCTTCATAGATTACATCCTTCCACTTCCTTTTAGGAAAAACCTTACCTTCATAGAGGTTAAGGTTATGAGTAAATAGCTAAACTTTGAGAACATCCACTTTTAGTATCATTTTACCTTAATTATTTTCATTTGTACAGAGATATTACATATTTTATTAGTTTGACTAATGAAACATAAAACATTTATTAATTTTAGTTATAAGATTTCTTATGTTATAATATCAGCGAAAAGGCATTGTATCATCAAATAAGGAGAGATACATTATGAATAAAGTAAAAAGAATTTATGTAGAAAAAAAAGAACCTTTTGCAATTAGAGCAAAGGAATTAAAAGAGGAATTAATCAATTACCTAAATATAAATACTTTACAAAAGGTTAGGGTTTTAGCACGATATGATGTGGAAAATATTAGTGTACAAACTTATAAAACATCCTTGGGTACAGTATTTTCAGAACCACCTATTGATTATTTGTATGAAGAAACATTCCCCTTTAATAAAGAAGATAAAGTTTTTACTATAGAGTATTTACCTGGACAATTTGATCAAAGAGCAGACTCTGCCAAGCAGTGCGTAAAACTATTAAATAAAAATGAAGAACCTATTATTAAATCAGCAGCTACCTATGTCTTCTCAGGAAACTTAAGCGAAGAAGAATTTAGCAAAATAAAAGCATATTGCATTAATCCTGTAGACTCCAGAGAAGCCGAAGAAAAAAAGCAAGATACTTTAGAAACCTATTTTGAGAAACCAGAAGAGGTTACTTTACTGAGTGGTTTCATATCCATGAAGGAAAATCAATTAGAAGAATTGTATCAATCTTTGAATCTTGCCATGACATTTAATGATTTCTGCCATATTCAGAACTACTTTAGGGAAGAAGAAATGAGAAATCCTTATATGACAGAAATTCGTGTCTTAGACACCTATTGGTCTGATCATTGCCGTCATACAACCTTTTTAACAGAATTAAAGGATATTGAAATCGGGGAAGGTTTCTATCGAAAACCTATTTTGGAGGCTTATGATAAATATCTGGAAACTAGAAAAGTACTTTATAAAGACAGAGAAGATAAGTATATTTCCCTTATGGATATTGCTCTCATAGCTATGAAAAAGCTAAGAGCAGAAGGCAAATTAGAGGATATGGAAGTTTCTGATGAAATCAATGCCTGCTCTATTGTTGTGCCTGTTGAAATAGATGGTAAAGAAGAAGAGTGGCTTGTTTTCTTTAAAAATGAAACACACAATCACCCAACAGAAATAGAACCTTTTGGTGGAGCTGCCACCTGTCTCGGCGGTGCCATTCGTGACCCATTATCCGGAAGAGGTTATGTATACCAAGCCATGCGTGTTACCGGAGCAGCTGATCCTAATGTATCAATGAAAGAAACGTTAGCAGGTAAATTACCTCAAAGAAAAATCGTTACGGGAGCAGCCAGCGGATATAGTTCCTATGGAAATCAGATTGGACTTGCTACCGGTTTGGTAGACGAAATCTATCATCCCAATTATGTGGCAAAAAGAATGGAAATCGGAGCAGTTATGGGTGCCGCACCTAGAAAAAATGTGATTCGTGAGAACTCAGAGCCGGGGGATGTAATCTTATTATTAGGCGGAAGAACCGGGCGTGATGGTATTGGTGGTGCAACCGGTTCCTCAAAAGTTCACACAACCAAATCCATTGAAACCTGTGGGGCAGAAGTGCAAAAAGGTAATGCCCCAACGGAAAGAAAATTACAAAGATTATTTCGAAGAGAAGAAGTAAGTAAATTAATTAAAAAATGCAATGACTTTGGTGCAGGTGGTGTTTCCGTTGCCATTGGTGAACTTGCAGATGGTTTAAAAATAAATCTTGATAAGATACCTAAAAAATATGAAGGTCTTAATGGAACAGAACTTGCAATTTCTGAATCCCAAGAAAGAATGGCTATTGTTGTAGATGTAAAAGATGTAGATAAGATGTTGGCATATGCAGATGAAGAGAATCTGGAAGCAGTAGTGGTGGCAGAAGTTACAAACGAGCCAAGACTGGTTATGAGCTGGAGAGGTACCAATATCGTTAATATATCCAGAAAATTCTTGGATACCAACGGTGCACATGAAGAAACCAAAGCATTTATCAGTATACCGGAAGAAAAGGATAATTATTTTAAGAAAGAGAATTTTAATAAGAAGGCTTATGGAAGAAATACATTACAGAATCAAAAGACAAAGAATGAATTAGAATCTGGATTAGAAAATCAAAAGTTTGAGAGTACATCAGAATCTAAATTGGAAAACCAAAAATTTGGGGATACATCAGAATTTGGATTAGAAAATCAAAAATTTAAGAATGTTTTAGAACCTAAATTGGCAAGTCAAAAATTTGAGGATGCTTTAGAACCTGAATTAGCAAGTCAAAAATTTGAGGGTATATCAGAATCTGAATTAATAAATCAGAAAACAATTGTTCAAAATCAAGAATTTTATGTAAAAGAAAAATGGTTAGATACTTTAAAGGATTTAAATGTATGCTCCAAGAAAGGTCTTATCCAAATGTTTGACAGTTCTATTGGAGCGGCAACGGTTACCATGCCGTTAGGCGGTAAGTATCAGCAGACACCCATTCAGACTATGGTTGCAAAACTGCCTGTATTAAAAGGAGAATGTGATACGGTAACAATGATGAGTTATGGATTTGACCCATATCTATCCAGTTGGAGCCCATTCCATGGGGCTGTTTACGCTATTCTTTCATCGGTTGCTAAAATTGTAGCTGCCGGTGGCGATTATAAAAAGATTCGATTTACTTTCCAAGAATACTTTAAAAAACTTGGAAATAATCCAAAAAGCTGGGGAGAGCCTTTAACCGCACTACTAGGTGCATATACTGCCCAAATGAACCTTGGACTGCCTTCTATTGGTGGAAAAGACAGTATGTCCGGTACCTTTAATAGGATTGATGTTCCGCCTACATTAGTATCCTTTGCTGTTGCAACAGGAAAAGTCCAGGATGTAGTAACTCCTGAGTTAAAGAAAGAAGGAAATCTACTAGTAAGATTTAGTATCAGAAAAGACCAATATGACCTACCTGAATATGAAGCGATAAAAGCACTATATGATAAAATCCATGTGCTATCACGGCAAAAAGTTCTTCAATCCACTTATGCATTAGGGGGTTATGGACTTGTAGATGCTATTAGTAAAATGGCATTTGGAAATCAACTTGGTGTAGAAGTGTCAGAAACAGTAAGTCAGGAAGAACTATTTGCACCTGCTTTTGGAGATATGATTGCAGAAGTTAAGGAAACAGATTTGTCTAAATTAGATGAAATAAACATACAATGCAAACAAGTTGGAAAGGTTTTAGCTAATCCTGAGTTTAGATACGGTGATGTAAAGATTACTATGGAAGAAGCCTTAACTTCCTGGACCAGTACTCTTGAAATGGTATTTCCAACCCGTTCTCATGTGGAAGATGAAAAAATTGAGAAAGTTTACTATGAGGAAAAGAATGTATATGTATCCAAAGAAAAGATAGCAAAGCCTAAAGTATTTATTCCGGTTTTCCCTGGAACCAATTGCGAATATGACTCTCAAAAAGCATTTGAACATGCTGGAGCATCTGTAGAAACAGTAGTATTTAAGAACCTGAATGCGGAGCATATCAGGGAATCCATAGAAACCTTTGAAAAGGCTATTTATGAGGCACAGATTCTTATGTTTCCAGGCGGTTTCTCAGCAGGTGATGAGCCGGATGGCTCCGGTAAATTCATTGCAACTGCATTTCGCAATGAAAGAATAAAGGAAGCAGTGAATAACCTTTTAACCAAGAGAGACGGCTTAGTTTTGGGAATCTGTAATGGTTTCCAAGCGTTGATTAAACTAGGCCTGGTACCATACGGTGAAATCATGCCTCAACAGGAGGATTCGCCAACATTAACTTCCAATAACATAGGCAGACATATTTCAAAATCAGTATATACCCAAGTAGTATCTAACAAATCACCTTGGCTGCAAAAAGCGCAACTAGGAGGAATCTATACCATTCCAGCTTCACATGGTGAAGGAAGATTTGTTGCAAGCAAGGAATGGATTGATAAATTAATTGCCAATGGACAGATTGCTACTCAATATGTAGATTTAAATGGTAATCCTACCATGGAGGAAGATTTTAATCCAAATGGGTCTTACTATGCAATAGAAGGAATTACAAGCCCGGATGGGAGAGTGTTTGGTAAGATGACCCATTCTGAAAGACGTGGAGATGGAGTCGCTATGAATATATATGGCGAGCAAAACCAACATATTTTTGAATCGGGAGTGGAATATTTTAAATAATTTCGCTTTCATTAGTAAAAAAGAATGTTATTAGTAAAGGAAGATGCCATTAGTAAAGAAATATGTAATTAGTAAAAGTATGTAATTAGTAAAAAAGATGTCATTCTGAGCCGCAGGCGAAGAATCTCTATTCATACAGGGATAGAGAGATTCTTCCCCCCAATTCAGCAAGCTGAATTAGGGTCCAGAATGACATCTTTTTTAAAGTATAACATAATTATTAGTAAATATGCATAATTAAACATAAGAATTTACAAAATTAATACATAAAATTAACGAATACATACCAGAATATGGTTGAATTATTTACAGTTATATAATATAATGTAGGAAAGACGTGCTCGTCTTTTAGCATTCTAAAATAATTAATCAGGAAGGTGGTAGTTTTATGAAACGGATTTGGAAGATGTTATCCTTAATCCTAGTATTTGTGTTAGTATTAACACCAGTTGCCCCTGCGTCAGCAGCGGTAATATCAACAAAGGACACAGATTTAACCGGTTACACAGTAATTTTACACACTAACGATATTCACGGAAGAGCTGTACCTGATAGCTATAGCGGAACCATGGGATATACTGCTGTTAGTGCGCTTAAAAAAGCTACTGAAGCAGCAGGAGCACAAGTTATTTTACTTGATGCTGGTGATGCATTACACGGATTACCTTTTGCTACAGTTTCAAAAGGGGAAAGCATTGTTGATCTTATGAATTTAGTAGGTTATGATGCAATGACTCCCGGAAACCACGATTTTAATTATGGTTCAAGTAGATTAGCTGAATTATCCCAACGTATGAGATTTCCATTACTTTCATCTAATGTTACAGTGAAAGCAACTGGGCAAAATTTCTTACAAACTCATACCATTATTACTAAGAATGGTGTAAATTATGGTATCTTTGGTGTATCAACTCCAGAAACAGAGTATAAAACGAATCCTAAGAATGTAGAAATATTGGGATTTAAGAATCCAATTGAAGCAGCTAAATTAGAAGTAGCTAATTTAAAAGCTTCCGGTGCTGACGTTATCATCGCTTTATCACATTTAGGAACAGATAAAAGCAGTGAATTTACTTCTGAAAGACTTGCTAAAGAAGTAGATGGAATTAATCTAATTGTAGATGGACATAGTCATTCATTACATGAAGAAGGTTTGAAAGTAAAAGATACCTTAATTGTAAGTACTGGACAATACATCGAAAATATCGGTGTTGCTGTATTTGACAAAGAAGGCAAATTAAGTGCAGCTACTGTTAATGCTAAAACATTTGCAGAAACTGATGCTAATGTAGATAAAGTGGTTGCAGAATTAAATGAAGCAAATGAAACAGTACTTTCCGAAGTAGTTGGTAAAACCAATGTTGAATTAGACGGTGTACGTGAAAATGTCCGTACAAAAGAAACTAACCTTGGTGATTTAACTGCTGATGCAATGAGACATGCAACTGGTGCTGATGTTGCATTAACCAATGGTGGTGGTATTCGTGCTTCCATAAAAGCTGGTGATATTACTAAGCTTGATATGGTAACCGTATTCCCATTTGGTAATTATGTCGTAACAAAATCCGTTACTGGTGAAGCATTAGTGAAAGCTTTGGAACATGGTGTAAGTGGTTATCCAGCACCAAATGGTCCATTCCCACAAGTTTCTGGCATTACATTCAGTATTGATGCTTCAAAACCTGTAGGAAGCAGAGTAAGTGATGTTAAAATAAACGGAAATCCTATTGATTTACAAGCAAAATATCTATTAGCAACTAACGATTTCATGGCAATTGGTGGCGATGGATATACAATGTTCAAAGATTTTGCTGTAGAAAATGAATTTGGAGCTTTGGAAGAAATTCTTATGGCTTATATTAAAGAATTAGGCGTAGTTGATATTAAGACAGATGGACGTACTAAAGTGATTGCTGAAGCTGCTGTAGAAGAACCAAAAGAAGAAGTAAAAGAAGAAGTAAAAGAATCAGAACCAGCAAAAGAAAAACCAGCAAAAGAAGTGAAAGAAAAGGAAAAAGTAGCAGTAAAAGAATCAAAAGATTCAAAAGAAAAGAAAGATAAGAAAGAAAAGGTTGAAATTTACGTAGTTAAAAAAGGTGATTGTTTAAGCAAGATTGCCAATAACTTATTTGGAAAAGAAAATGCATGGAAGAAGATTTTTGATTGGAATAAAGATATCATCAAAGATCCAAATAAAATTCAAATTGGTCAGAAACTTAAAATATTACCTAATTAAGTAATTAGAAATAGGGTTATGAGTGCATAAACAAAGTATTATGGACGCATAAGTAAAGTGTTATTGTTATGAATGCATAAATAAAGTATTATGAATGCATTAATTATGGGGCTGTTGCAAAATAAGCAATGTCATTCTGAGAGCAAATTCAGCTTGCTG
>CALDJN010000081.1 GCA_937901695.1 uncultured Anaerocolumna sp. | reverse complement strand
GGTATAGCGCTTCTATCTCCAACATACATTTCGATTGTTACAGGCTTTCCTGTTGTCATATTTGGGAAAGTTACGGTTATAAAAAACTTTGCAAATTCGGTACACATCATATTCCAAGTTTCGGCAGGCAATACATTCCATTTCAAAGAATCAATTTTGTATTGTTCCCGCCCAATGACTTCTGCCACAACTTTAGCGTTTGCATTTCTTCCACTATTCACAAACGTACTGTTTATAAACTTTGGCTCCTTTGATGGATAAGGGAACTCAATGCCATTTATAATTAAAAACTTTCCTGTTTTAACTTCCATAGATTAAATTCCCTTTCTATCACTTAGAATAAATAATTTCAGTTCCAAGTTTTCTATCATATGTTTTTACAGTAGATGCCAATGTTCTTCCATCAACTTTAATTGATGTGTCTTTATTGAGCAGTCTTGTTAATAATTCATTCTGCTGTCTTAACAATGCGATTTGTTCAGAATCATCATTTGTTTTTCCTAGAATCGTTGTCAAATCAGATAATGGAGCGATGACTTCTGGATTTGCACTTGCCCCCGCATATTCACCTACATTAGCCAACGTTTGACCATAGGCAATACCACCATCTGCAAGATAAGGTATTCTATTAAAATAAACGTTAGCCACATAACCAACCGACAAATCGACACCAGCCCAATCAAGCATTCCGCCAAGCGTATTATTCCACACCCAAGCAAGATCATTTATTCCACCAATAATAAAGTTTATGCCGGTTTCAAGACCATAAATAATTCCATTTATAATGCCAATAAAGAAATTTCCGATTCCTGTGAATATGTTATAAGCCGTACCAGCTATCCAGTTCCAAACATTTACAATCCCATTTGCAACATCGCCAATTTTATCTCCCAAAAGTCCCATATACCATTTGAACTTTTCAATTTTATTTCCAATCCATCCGATTACTTTGCTTATAATATCCCCAAGCCAGTTCCAAATATTTCCAATCCAATTTACAACGTCCCTAGTTTTATCTCCCAGGGATCCAATAAATCTTTTGAGATCTTCAATTCTATTTCCAATCCATCCGATTACTTTGTTTATAACATCCCAAAGATGTATGAAGAATCCACCAATCGCATCAAAAATTGGTTTAGTAGCATCTTGTAACGCTTTCCATGCATCTCGCATTCCTTTTGATGAATCCTCTGTACCTTCAAGCAAATTGCGAATCCATGATAAGAATACATCAATTTCTTTACCGATAAAGCTAAATATTCCACCGACAAAGTTAATAATCGGAGTTACAATAATAATTATTCCGTTAATAATTCTGCCGATAAATGGAACGAGTGGTTTTATAATATCAATAACAATCATGATTGAATCATAAATTATTTTTGTAAGAGTTTTTACAAAATCTCCAAATCCGCCTTGTGAAAGTTTATCTAATGCACCTTTTAATGTATCCCAAATTGAGCCTACTGTTTTAACTACTACATTTCCTAGAGATTTTAAGTTATTCCATATATTTCCCATCCATTTTATAACATTATCGTGGAACTTTTTATTGGTTGCCATTAAATTAGCAAATACAACGCCAATTAAAATAACAATTCCAATAACAACTGTCATAGGTGATATAAGACCTGCAAATGCGCTTCCAATAGCTTCAATCCCACCAGATATACCACCGGATGCAAACGAAGCAAATATACCAGCTATATTTGAAAATACTACTTTTATTGCAAATGCGATTAAGTTCCAATTTTTGAAAATCTCATAAATTGAATAAAGAACAACTGCAACTGTTCCCATTCCTATAATTGTTTTTACAAGGTCAGCGATTTTTCCTTTTACTTCATCAACTTTTTTGCCAATAGCATCCCACAAAGCAGTTCCACCAATCGTATCAATGTTTGGAACGCCAATATCATTTTCAATTCCACCTGCACCTAAACTTGGGCTTGAACTTTTACTTTTGCTTTTATCATCGTTAAGAATATTAAGCTCATCAATTCCGCCGGTGAGCGTGTCCATTTTCTTTTTGCTATCTTCTGCCGCATCGCCAATATCTGCCGTATCATCCGCCAACGCTTCAAGACCAGTAGTACCTGTTCCTGTGCTTGCAAAATCATCTACCATTTGTTTGAATACTGTCTGTGTATCGCCTGTATATCCGAAAATTCTACCAACAAACGAAGCAAACATCATCCCCAAGTTCATTAAGGAACGCTCTAAGGCGATGATTAAGGGCAATACAGCCTGTGCTATTGGTTGAAAGGCAATTCCCCATGTACGACCTAATTCAAGCGCCTGTGACTTAACAATACGCATCATATTAGCATTTGTCATTAAAGTTTTTGACATATCGCCAATTGCTTTACCGGTTGATGGGTCAATGCCTGATTCCATAGAACTTTTTGTCTGGTCATAAATTGCCCATACTGCCGCAAGTGCTTTTTCGTTCTGCGAAAGCTCTCTGTTTGTGCTTGTTATTCCGTGTCTGAATGCTGTTTCCTGTAAAGTAGTCACATTTGTTACAACACCCAAATTCTTCATAGGTCTTGAAATTCCAAGAGTAGCCGATTTCATTGCATTCAAAACATCTACTTGGTCTTTATTCAACAATGATGCAAGGTTCCATGACATTTCTTCAAGTGCCGTAGCCATGCCAAAAGCGGTTGATTTTGTCAGCCCCATTTGTTTATACATATTGTTTAGATAAGCTGTCTGCTCTTTTGTTGCAGATATTGAAACTCCCCAATAATCGCTAAGTTTTTGAGCGAAATCATTTGCTTGACCAGCCATACTGCCAAATGATACTTGAAAAAGGTTCTCGATTTCTGTTATATCAGAACCCATTTTTGTAATATTGCCAATAAAACTTGTTAATGCTTTTGCACCACGAAGAGCCCATACTGCAAGATTTATTCTTACTAATGAGCCAAACATCTTAGAAAGTCCGCTTACCTTTGATGTAGTATCTTTAACGGAATTTCCAACATTCTTAATTCCGTTTGTAGCATTCCCGATTGAGCCAATTTTGCCTGTTTGTGCTTTGACAGTATCGCCCATTCCTTTTACTAAAGATGATGCCTGCTGAAACCCAGCATTTAAGTCGGTTAAATCTGCGGTAAATCGTATATTTAGATTGCCTAAATTTTCATCCATTATTTACCACTCCTTGCCTTTTTCTGCATTTCTCGTTTTACCAAATAATCAAACGCATTTTCTTCGGTAATTTCATTATCATTTTCATCTTTAAATACTTTTTCATACGGCGGAAAACTTATCTTTGATTTAGAGAATGAATTGTTTAATACCACTCCGAACATTTGAGCGTTTATTACTGCACTTGTATAACAATTACGTTTAAATTCTTCAATATTTTTCTTTTTTATTTTAATTTGCGAAACAATATATTTTGCAATATCAAGCAATTCCATATCTTCTAAAATGAGTGGGTTTATCGCCCACTCATAAGCTAAATTTTTTAATTCTTCGAGCCATTTTTCGGGGCATTTTCTGTCAGACTGTTCACTGTCTTCATCATCTGTTCCCCGACCTGATTCATCGCTTTCTCCAAGCTCTCCGCCATCTGTTTTCCCAATCCCTTTTTAAATACTCCCGCATAATCATATTCTTTCAAAATAGAAGTATATAATACGAACATATCATTTTCTGGTTCTTCAAAATATTCATCAAGAATCTTTGCAACTTGTACTTCATCAAATTTTGTATCGACCTGATAATGCTTAACAAGTTTTACAAGAAATTCTAGTCCATCATTTGCCATTACTTTATTTGGAATGACAGATAATAATGATTCATCTTTTGGACAAACCTCTTTTGAAAATAAATATGTTTTTGAGAATGTGATCTTTAAGGTAATGGTTTCTTCTTTCCCTTTTATAACAATCATTTATTGCTCCTATCTATTAAGCAAGTGTAACTGCTGTGCCTGAATTTGCACCAATGTATGTAAACGTCTGTGATCCTGCTTCTCCGGTTGGAGTAGCGAAATAGTAATCATCTGATACCATGGCACCTTCTTGTTTAAATTCATATAAACCATTTGATTTTGCGCCTGTTACTTGCAGACCGCCAAGATGGACTTTCATGACAATTCCATTTCCAATCAGTGTTGGTGTAAGGCTTGTATCTTCCGTTTCTTCATAAATCCATACATCTTTATTGACAAAAGCTAACTGTTGAGCCTTTGTCACATCAGATAACCCGAATGTATATGAAGCAGATGTTTTACCGCCTGTTCCTAAAACCTCTTTATCTACAATGTCCTTAATGGTTGTTGCTTCAACCATATTAGGAGCGGCACCTTTATCTCCAGTTGTTCTTACTCCAACGACTTCGTTCGCAACTGTGATAGGTAATGTCTCTGAAATAAATAATCTTGCTCCCTTTACTGCACTTCCCTCATAAACTCCTGTTGCCATTTATAAACCCCTTTCAAATTTTCCGGTAATTCTATTATAACTAATTCTAAATATTTCCGAACATGTGAATTTGTTGACTGCGTTATCTTTATAAATATTTGTTGGTGTATTTCTTGTAAATCCATATCCAATCATATTTTTTTCAATAGCAGTCAAGAAGTCTGTTACTTCTGTTTGCTTAGAACCCCATAAATTCAATGTACATGTAATACTTAAATTCAACTCATTATATCCAATGTCAAATTTTGTTGGCAAGTTAGTTATTGCAATGGTAGCCAATGGGAAGCTTGATGTTCCCTCTGGATATGAACCATATACGTTTAAGCCAGTTATATTTTTTAGATTAGTTATAATCTGATTTGTAAATTCCTTTTGTTGAAAATCAACCATATTATAGACCTCTCTTTATATAATCGCTTATTGTATTGGCTACAAGACTAATATTACTGCCTCTTGTATCTTTTTCGGCATCTTCAAGGAAATGAATTGCTTGTGTTCCCGTAAAATAGTAGCAATTTACTCCTTTACTATTTGTGATGACTTTATCATATCCTGTATTTGAACCAAGCTTATCTTCTGTTACAATCCACCAACCTTTAGCGGCTTGATGAAGTCCATATAACGGTCCCTCTCGATATGCATTACCTGTTCCGTAATACACGAAGAACGCATACGGTACACCTTCGGCACTTTTAGCTATGTTGTTGTCAACAAATACTTGAATTGAATGAGAATCCTTTGTAGAAACGTCAAGCAATTTATTCAATGCATTACTCACTGCTCCGCCACTTATTTTATCAAGCGTTAATTTCTGTCTTGATACTGCTATAATCGTGTTTGCAATATAATTCAATGCAGAATCAACGCCTTGCGGAATTTGAATATTTTGAATATTCTGCAATTTTTGAATTTCTTTAACTCCGTCAACTTCAACTTTTAAATTCATCAATATACCTGTTTAACACCATCAAACAAATATATATTTCTATGGTTCCTAATAGGCTTTGCAATATAATCTGGTTTTTTGTAATATCCATCTTGATTGATTGTTGGCTCCGACAAATAAACTCCATCACCGCCATCTAAACTGTAATTAAACGGTTTATCAATCTTGAATTTTAATACATTTGTTACATTATTCCCATATAATGTATAGTCTAATTCGCTTGTTGCTGGGACATATAATGCGTATAATTTCTGCAAGTTATTATATCCAAGTATCGACTTATTGCCATAATCATCTTCATATACAGGATTTACAAACCAGATATACTTATAATCTCTATTAGTTGCCATCAAGTTTTCTCAAACCGGCTAGGGAAAGAGGGTTCCTATGGTTTTTCAGTTTATTGATAAGACCATCTTCAATGTCTTTAAAAGCAAACGTTGAAGATACACCAATAACTGAATTACTGGATTCTCCCTCATGTCCTCTGCGGTTATAACTTTCTACGACTGAACTTACAACATATGGATTTAATTCAGCGGGAAGAATATCATAATGAGTTATGTTCTGTGCAATCAACATGTACTTGTCAATATAATAACTCAATAAAGCATCATGATCTGTGTCATTTATGTCTAGTTCAAGTTTTACATTAGCAAGTACCGTTGTATCAGCCATTTTTCTTTTTCTTTCCCTCTAATGAATCAGTCGTTAAATCACTTGCCAAATCAAGTTCAGACTTTTCAACCGGTTTTACTTCTTCCGGCTTCTTTTCGTTATTTTTTTCTGCTAATTTAGCTTGTTCTCTGCGAAATCTATTAAATGCTGTAAGTCCCATAGTAAGCTCCTTTTATTAAATCTTATGCTTTAATGCAATCATTGGAATCTGCTTTGTTTCAAGAACCTTGACCCAGTTAGCAGGTGTTGCAAGTTCTGCATTGCTTGGTGTTGCTCCAACAAGTGTAGCACCTGTATTAAACTTACATCCATACGGATGAAGAACAATGCTCCAACGTGTGACAATCGTTGTGCTGGAAGAAAGAATATCTCTATCCGATTCAAATGTAACTAAATCGGCAGGTACTCCATCACCACGTCCGAATGCTCCGTTACCGAAGAATACAGTCGTATAAATTGCATCGACTCCTGTTCCACTTACAGGCATACCATCATCAATTACAATTCTCTTATTCATGTAACGTGGGAAATCAACAACGCCATTTGAATTTGGGATAAACTGAATCAAGTTCTGCTTTTCAAGTGCTGTATATGTAGCACTGTGCATAGCAACTGCCGTTAAATCGCCTGCCGCATCGCCTAGCAACTGTTTTGCATCAAGCATAGATGATGCACCAATCTTAGCCGCATCGCCTACCCCGGCAGAAATATCAAGTGAATTAGATGCAGTAAGCGCACCGGCAGTACCAAACAAACCGTTAATAATAGAAACAAGGGTTGTCTGTTCTTTGCGTGCTCTGTATTCTGCTACACGTGTTGTAAACATACCCAGTGGGTCAGCGCCGGAAAGAATGCCAGCCAAATCCGCCGATTCCCAAGCACGTCCACGAACCAATCTTACGCCAACCTGCTTATCAGCAGTAATTTTATCTGGTATAAGCGCTGTAGAATCAGAAAGCACTTCATCTGCGCCAGACAAATCATGCCACAAAGGCATATCTACAAACTTACCGCCATTTGCCGCAAGTGTATCAAGCTGTGGGCTTGACATTGCAATTCCTGAATTGATAAAATTCGATAATTCCTTTGTTTTGCTATAAACGTATGCGTTATAAATTTCTGGTACAATTACATCTGAAACCTGTGTTTTTGCCATTTTTTACCTTTCTTTGGCTTATTTGCCATTCGGGAAGTAAATATCGGCTACTCCTGCTTCTTTTGCCAAAGTGTATGCTTTTGCACGGTCTTCAATCGTTACCTTATTCATTTCAGTGAAATTATTTTCTTTAAATGGATTTGAACTGGTAATAACTTTATCTGTTCCGCCATTTGGTGACTGCTGTTTCAGACTGTCTTTGCGATACTTGCTTTCAATGCTAGTAATTAAATTCTTAATACCGTTGTAAATCTGCATCGCCTTTTCGTTATCTTCAACTGTAGCAATCAAATCAATAATTCCAGAATCTGTAAATTCTTTTACACATGGCAATTCGTCTTTTGCATATGCATTCAAAATAGAACTTTTTGTTTTTTCAGCTTCAAAATCTTTCTGCTTTTGCTTAAGGATTTCATTCTCACTTTTAAGCTGTTCAAGTTCGAGCTCATGAAGTTTTTTTTCTTTTTCTTCAGCATCTAACTGTTCAAAAGATTTCTTCTTATTCTCGATTTCTTCTTCTTTCAGCTTTTCTCTGAGTGCTTTTTCTGCCTTGGCTGTTTCACGTGAAACACGAAGTTTTAAGAATTCATCAAGGTCTGCTTGTGAAAACTTCTTTTCATCTTCTGCTTCGCCTGCTTTGTTAGCTGAATCAACATTGTTTTCTAAATTTGTCCCATCTGCATTTTTCTGACTGTCGATATTTTTTTCCATATCCAATTTTTTTCCTTTTTATAGTCTTGTTTGACTGTCCTATAAGTTTTAAGACTTTATGTTTCGGTCTTTACAAGTATAATATATTCCTTTGTTCATAATATTTCAACGTTGCAGTTCTACTTTGTTAAAAAATTATTTTCTAATTGTTCTCAATGGATTTTATGGCTGGATTGCTTCCGTTAAACGTTTAGTATATCCATAAGTCTTGAGTCCTGCGCCTTGGTCTTTCGTCTGTCTTCACCGCTTACAAGTACAGGAAGGCACATTTCAATAATTCGGCTGTATATTCTGGCTTTGCTTGTGTCATCTGTATTATGTAAGTCTGAATACTTCAGATTTGTTGTAATGATCATCGGTTTGCCGCTTCTGTATCTGGCGTCAATTATGTTATATACCAGCTCGTTGACGTACTCCGTGTTGCGCTCAATCCCCAGATCATCAATGACCAGAAGATCAAACTCGTTCAGGCTGTCCAGATAGTTCTGTTTTCCTTCATACATGCCCTGAAGTGTGTTGATGATGCGTGCAAAATTTGTCACAAGACACGGCACACCATTGTCGATTAGTTCATTTGCGATGCATGATGCAAGGAAAGTCTTGCCTGTCCCAACTCCGCCAAATAAGATAAGCCCTTTTCCTGCTTTCTTGAAGTCCTCAAATCGTCTGGCATAATTTCTACACATGTCGCTAGCCTTCTTCGACTTATTATCATCGTGATCAAATCGGCATTTCTGAAGCTCTCTATCTTGAAAACCAGCATTTCTATATTCCATTATTCGTGCCAGTCTGTCCTGCTTCTTCTGCTCTGCTTCTTTTCTGTCACGCTCTGCGATCATGCATGAACATGTCACATGAACATATGCTCCGAACACCGACATCCATTTTCTTCTCGGCTCGTTGCACTTTCTGCAGTAAATCATTCCGTCCTTGATATACTCGGCACTCTCGTCACAAGTGGCTAACATTTTCTTGATTGCTTCTTCTGTTGGTTCTTCACTCTTAAAGATATCTTGCATGCTTTTCATAGTTGTAGTCCTTTCTGTGGTTATTTTTTCTTCTTGAACCTTGTGCATTTATGATAATATACAATGTTTCCGCTTTCGTCCCGTTCCTCAATAATTTCCTTGCATGGGAATACGCTGATGTCAAACCG
>CALDJN010000080.1 GCA_937901695.1 uncultured Anaerocolumna sp. | reverse complement strand
GAGCAAGAAATGCATTAGCAATCTCCAGAGTATCCTTTGCCGGCGTACTTGATATCAAAGATGGTAAAGTTGTAAACTGTATGACCGCATTTGGTGCTGTAAGTGATGTGGTTATCAGAAGACCGGATATTGACGGAATGTTAATCGGTAAAACTATCGATGAAGCAAAAGCTGTGAAAGAAAAATATTTAGCAGCATTCGATGAAGCAATCGTTCCTATTCGAGGCAGAGTTTCTGCTGAATATAGAAAATCTGTATGTATGAATTTATTAAAAGATTTTCTTGAAAGCAATGGGATTTAATTAAAATCGAACATTGATAAATAAATTTACAAATCAAAATAGTCATCTACTTTTACTCTTAGCAATGTAAATATTATGCTAATTGGGCTGCATCAAATTAGAATCTAAGAAAAACTGTTTAGCCTTGGTTTTCTTAGATTCTTAATTTGAACCCTTTATGGGTAAAAGTAGCGGTAAAAGTAGGTATGCTTTTCTGGATTTTTAAACCTACTTTATATATTTTGTTAGGTTGTATTCAAAGTGGTATAATGCATAAACTCTCGCAGGTAAAAGTTCAGCAGTAAAAATCATGAACAATAACGAGGTTATCGAAAAATTTTGAGAGGTGAAAACACACATGGGAAAGAATCAGTCAACAGAAGCAAAAAATACATCAGGACTAGTTTACCAAGTTTCTGACAAACCCAAAATCCTTACAGCTATTCTATTGGGGTTTCAAAATATTTTAACAGCATTTAGTGGTATTGTTGCAGTTCCGTTAATTATTGCTGGAATTGCAGGACTTGATGTAATAGACACAGCTTATTTGGTATCTGCCGCTCTACTCGCTTCAGGTATAGCATCTATTATTCAATCAAGAGGCTTTGGTCCTAAGAAATTTAGAATCGGTGTTGGTTTACCAACTGTTATGGGAACCGATTTTGGATTTGTACCTCCTGCAAACACCATTATTAACACAATGGGTGGTGGAATGCCAGGCTACTTCGGAGCAGCTATCTTAGGAGCAGTATTTGAATTTATTCTTAGCTTTTTTGTAAAACCTTTAATGAAAATTTTCACACCAGTTGTAACAGGCACTGTTATCGCACTTATGGGTATGTCCATGATGCCAGTTGCATTTGACTGGGTTGGCGGCGGTGTTGGTAATCCAAATTATGGCGATCCAATGTACATAGTAGTAGCTGTAATTGTATTCCTTGTTATACTGTTATTAAACCGTTATGCAAAAGGCATGTTAAATACAGCTGCCGTTATGATTGGTATTGTGGTTGGTTATATTATTAGTATTCCTTTGGGATTAATTGACTTTTCACAAGTTGCTTCAGCTAATTGGGTACAGTTACCTGATATTGCACACTTTGGAATTGATTTTAATCCAAAATTCGTTGTGCCATTTATCGCAGGTTATTTAGTTACAGTAATTGAAACGGTTGGAGTTATGGAAACTCTCGGCCAGGTTACAAATTCACATCTTAGTAGTGATGATATTGTTGCCGGTGTAAGAGCTGACGCTGTAAGTTCCGCCATTTGTCCTTTTGTAGGATCTGGTCCTGCACAAACATTTAGCCAGAACGTAGGATTAATTCCTTTAACCAAATGTGCATCACAGTTTGTTGCTATCGTAGCAGGTGTCATTCTTATATTAATGAGCCTTTTCCCTAAATTATCAACTATAGTATCCATTATGCCATCCTGTGTACTTGGTGGTGCAGGTATCTTAATGTTTGGTACAGTTGCAATTTCCGGTATTAAAACTCTATCCAAAGTTAAATTTACTAACCGTAATCTATTAATCATTGCAAGTTCTTTAGGAATTGGTTTAGGTGTAACTTTCAGACCTGAAGTTGTTGCAAAGCTGCCTGGAATTTTAAGCAGTTTATTTGGTTCAGGAATCTCAGCAGGCACTATCGTTGCATTAGTATTAAGTCTAATCCTTAAGGATGATCCTAATGCAGAAGAAGTAGAATAACTAGCAAAACCCTCTGTAATAATTTATATAAATATACTTTTCTGCATATATATACTGTTTTACCCCGAACGTCCAACCTAACCCTTGTAACCTTTCTATTGGGCATATTTAAAGAAGGTTAGATTTGCACATTTTGTGAAGTAGGGCATTTTGAACGTGGAAGGTCATCAGATGCTAAAGCATCTGCCACAGCAAAATAGTGTATATATGCAGTACTATTTAATTCGGATACTCTGTCTCTCATGGATGTTAATCCAAACCCCAAACTCTCAAAACCGCAATAAGCCAGAGCATAAAACTCAGGCAGTGCAATGGATTTTGCTTCATTCCTGTACTCCTAATACGTGATTAATCGTAGAAATCAATCTGCTCTTTTTAATTGGTTTAATTACATAATCAGAGGCTCCTAATTGTATTGCATCTATAATCATAGATTTTTGACCCATAGCAGAACACATGATTACCTTAGCTTTCGGATCAATTTTCTTAATCATTTTAAGGCCTTCGATTCCGGTCATATAAGGCATTGTTATATCCATAATAACTAAATCTGGCTTTAGATTCAGATATTGCATCATTGCCTCATTACCATCTGTTGCTTCACCTATAACTGTATGACCTGCCTCTTGTATCATATCACCAACAATTTTTCTAATAAAAAGGGAGTCATCTACTACTAGTATATTGGCCATCTTAATTCCTCCGTTATAACTCCACTCTTCCCTCTAAGGCTCTTAATAAAGTAACCTCATCAATATACTCTAAATCTCCGCCTACTGGAACACCGCTGGCTATTCTGCTTACTTTTATTCCGGTTGGCTTTATCAGCTTACTAATATACATTGCAGTGGTTTCCCCTTCAAGACTTGAGTTTGTCGCAATAATTACTTCATCTACATCTGCTTGGAGTCTTTTTATTAATTCTTTAAGTTTAATATCATCAGGACCGATTCCTAACATGGGAGAAATTGCTCCATGGAGAACATGATAAACTCCATCATATTTTCCTGTTTTTTCATACGCTGCCAAATCTCTGGGATTCTCAACTACCATAATGACATGATGGTTTCTCTTATCACTAGCACAAATAGGACATAATTCTTGATCTGTTAAGGTATAGCAATTCTTGCAGTACCTTACATTGGCTTTTGCATTAGTAATTGCCTGGGATAAATTATTCACTTGATCTTGTGGCATATTTATAATATGAAAAGCTAATCTCTGAGCCGTTTTTGCACCAATACCTGGAAGTCTGGATAACTCTTCGATTAACTTACTTATTTGGCTGCTGTAATAATTCATTGGTATACCTCATTATAATTTTGATTTATAAGTTATGCTATCTTATAATTATACCATATTAATAATATTTATTAAAGCTTTTCTATCTATCTTAGACAAATGTTTTTCCACTTTTTTGCTTGTTACTTTTTAGTCAAAGCGGGTAAGATTTCCTACAGGCAAGCTTATCTGCTGCCGCTACTTACTTATAACCTTATTATGTACTTCGTGAATTACCATATCTATCGTACCATACTAACACCACTTACTTATAACCTTATTGCCTACTTCATAACATTTAGACTGGAGCTTAAACTCCTGACCAATAGGAAAGGAGCTATTGCAAAACTGTCATTCTGAGAGCAAATTCAGCTTGCTGAATTATACTCGAAGAATCCCATTTTAACGCAAGATTCTTCGTAAATTCAACTTCGTTGAATTTTTGCTCAGAATGACAGTTTTTTTATTTTGCAATAGCCCCTTTCCTGTTTAGGTTAAATTAATAGAATTACTTAATTGGGAATCACTACTACTTGACCAACATAAATTAATTCCGCATCCTTAATATCTTTATTCAGTTTAAGAATATCGGAGATTGTACAGCCAAATTTCTTAGATAAATTCCAAAGGCAGTCACCTTTTACTACCGTATATTTTGTACTATTAACAGGTTTTTCCGTCTTCTTTTCTACTGGCTTTACCTTTACTGGTTTTTCTTTTACTGGTTCCTCTTTCACTGGTTTTTCCTTCACTGGTTCCTCTTTCGCTGGCTGTTCTTTAGATTGTTCCTTGACTTTTTTAGCTTCTTCTACAGTAATAACACCAGCTTTTGCTAATTCATTCATATTCACTGCTTTTACATTAGAAGTTCTGCCATCTGCTGAAGAAGGAATGCTTATTTCACCCTTGCGAATCATATCATAAACTTTATCAGCACCTACATAGTTAAAATCAAATCCAATGATTTCCCAGTTCTTATCTGTTTTAGGCATGATACTTCCTTGTTTTGCTACATATTCAGATATCATATCACGGACTGCAGGAACAGATGCCGTAGCTGCTGAATCATAAACAACATCTGCCGGATCACTGCTAATTAATCCTGCTGCGGATAATCCACCATAACGGTAGTTGTTAAGTGCAAGAACAAGCTTCTCATCATCCTTTAATGGAGCTCCTTTATATGTAACATTTACAATACGTTTACCTACGGGTTTGGATATATCAATTTGATAATTAACACCTGCAAACATATCATAGTTATATAACCTGGCATTTTCATTAAAACTAATGGTAATATCACCATCTTTATATTGATTAAAGAAGCTGCCTGCTTGCAATTCCATAATATCTTTTAACTGTTTTCCGGTAATATTTACTGCGAATAAGGTATTATCGTATTTATATACCTTTACACCGTCTTTCTTCTTATAATCGCCTTTGGTAAGGTTTGAATTAACATCAAATAATGCTGCTAATGATACATCTGCACCAGTCACTTCCATCTGAACTTCATTGATTAAATCAATCAATGGTCCATCTTCTATTACTGCATTGGGAATTCCAGGTAAGAAGAACGGATCATCATAAAAGTTCTTACCTACTTTACCAACAACAGTATTGGCAGTCTTTACACTAGCTTCATGGGTATCATTGATTGCTTCCATTAGCTCTTTATCTTCTTCATAGTCCTTAGTGGATATGTTTTCAATTTTCCTATCTGAAACTTTCCAGCCTGTTCCATTATTTTCAACAGAAAGAGTGATTTTACCAACATTCTTTCCATTGTTTCCAGACTCTAAGAGTACTGTACTTGCATCTTTAGAATATTCGTCTGTAAATTCACCATTTACCAGGTATTTTGCAATGGTAGAATGTGCATGGCCAATAAAAAATGCATCTACCTTATCCTGGTACTTTTTAGCTACTTCATACATACCTTCAGTGCCGTATTCACCATCTTCACCATAGTGAACAACACCAATAATAACATCAGCCTTGCCATCTAATTCCTTCAGAATCTTATCTGTTTCTTCCATTGGTGAAGTAAAAGTCATGTTATCATAGTGACTCTTATCAGATTCCCATCTGGAAACATGAGGAGCAGTTATGCCAAATATAGCAACCTTAACTCCCTTTACGTCTTTAATAACATAAGGTTCTACAAATCTGGTACCATCCTGCTCATAAATATTGCCACCAAGTACAGTAGCCTTTGACTTAGCTATTATATTTTGTAAGCTTGAGAATTCATAATTGAATTCATGGTTACCTAAAGTAAATGTGTCATATTTCATTAAATTCATAGCTTTAACTACTGGATGAATCTCATCATTACGAAAATCTGATACAAAATTACCTTGTGTTGCATCACCAGCATCAACTAATAGAAGATTTGGATCTTTAGCACGTTCTTCTTTTACTAAGGTAGCTGCCTTAGTAAGACCGTTGGATACTGGCATATCTGTTGCATAGTCGTGGGCTCTTAGGAATCCGTGCATATCACTGGTACCTAAAGCATTAATATCCACACTTTCTGCAGCTCGTACATTTATTGGTCCCAATATGCCAATAAACATAGCTAAAAATAGTACTACACTAAACAGTTTTCTTAATTTCCTGTTCATAAAAAAAACACCTCCTTATAGGATATAATTATAGTCCATATATTGGTAAGGTTCAAGTCATTTATATAAATATTGTGTAAACTGTTATTTGTATCCACGAACTTTTTAGTCAATTTATACATATAAATGTCTTTTTCGTCCTAATTC
>CALDJN010000079.1 GCA_937901695.1 uncultured Anaerocolumna sp. | reverse complement strand
TTATTCCAAATCCTCCGCCAATATTTAATTCCGGTGTAGTATAGTTGTATTTTTCTTTCGTATCTTTTATAAGCTTTAATGCAATCTCCAAAGCCTTTAAATGAGATTCATTGTTATGAAGCTGAGAACCAACGTGGAAATGAAATCCCATAAAGTTTACATATTTTGAATTTATCGCTTGTTCTACTGCAGGAAGTATTACTTCATTATCCAGAGGTATTCCGAATTTTGAATCTTTTTTACCTGTGACTATATAGTCATGTGAGTCACTTTTCACGCCTGGTGTAATTCTGTAAAGAATGTTCATCTTTTTACCTTTATTTTTACATACTTTTTCTATAAGGCTCAATTCGTCCAGACCGTCAACTATTATTCGTCCAATATTGTATTCCACTGCAAGTTCCAATTCTTCAACTGATTTGTTGTTCCCGTTAAGCTCTATTCTCTCAGCAGGAAATTCAGCCTTAATAGCTGTATATAATTCTCCTCCTGAAACAACATCCATGCAAAATCCTTCTCTTTCGATGATTTTGCACATTGACAGGGTTAAAAACGCTTTAGAAGCATAGGCAACTCTTGTATTTTTATATTTATTTAAAAACGTATCTCTTATTTCCCTGCATTTCTCAACTATGGAAGTTTCGCTCATAACATACAGGGGTGTTCCATACTCTTTAGCTAATTCAATAGTATTACAGCCATCAAAATACAGGGTGTTATTCTTTATTTCTCTATCCATATTTTCTCCTTTACAAATTCATATTTTGTATTTTTTTGTTAGTCAAAATTTAATCGTGCAACTATTATGCCAATCATATTAATTTTTAAAATATAATATATAAATTACACTATCCTTATAATCGAATAAGCATTAACACTAAATCATAATTCACTATAAATTAATTGGTTAAACATTGCACATCTTTAACCAATTAATTTATAATCTTCATCTATTCTTCATCCTTAACTCTTTTTATTTTTGCGCCAAGGTTCATGAACTTATTTTCAATATGCTCATAGCCTCTATCAATATGCTGTATCCCGGCTATTTCTGTTAGCCCATCTGCTATAAGCCCTGCAATTATCAAAGCAGCACCTGCTCTTAAATCTGTGGCTTGTACCACCGTTCCGCTCAAGTGGTTAATTCCGGAAATCTTTGCGTACTTCTTTGTAAACTCTATGTTTGCACCCATTTTCTTAATCTCATTCACATACTTAAATCTGTCCTCGGATACCCCTTCAACAACTGTGCTTTCACCGTTTAATGTTGAAAGCAGAACCGTCATGGGCTGCTGTAAATCAGTGGGGAATCCAGGATATGGAAGTGTTTGAATGTTGACAGGTGTTAATTCATGTTCATAAAATATTCTCATTGAATCACCGTATTCTTCAATACCCATGCCCATTTCTTTGAGCTTTGCGGTTATAGGCTCAAGATGCTTCGGAATAATATCGTCTATTATAATATCGCCCTTTGTTGCCGCAGCAGCTATCATATATGTTCCTGCTTCTATCTGGTCTGGAATCACTCTGTATTCGCATCCTGTAAGGCTCCTCACGCCATTGATTCTGATTACATCAGTTCCCGCTCCCTTTATATCGGCTCCCATTGAGTTTAAAAAATTTGCAGTATCTACTATATGTGGTTCTTTTGCCGCATTTTCTATTATGGTTCTTCCTTCTGCATATACTGCAGCAAGCATTATATTTATGGTTGCACCTACGCTGACAACATCAAGGTATATTTTGTTTCCCACAAGTTTTTCCGCCTGTACGTTTACTCTTCCTTCAGGTGTAATATCAACTGTAGCACCCAGTGCTTCAAAGCCTTTTATATGCTGGTCTATCGGTCTTGCGCCAATATCGCATCCTCCAGGAAGCGGTGATGATGCCCTTTTAAATCTTCCAAGACCTGCTCCAAGCAGGTAATAGGAAGCTCTCATTTTTTTAGATAATCCGTTTTTCAGATAGCATCCTTTCACATTAGTTGTATCTATAGATATTGAATTATCGTCCAGGAAACTGGTTTCTGCTCCTAACTCATTCAGTATATCCATAAATACATTTACATCTTCAATTTTAGGAACATTTTGAATTATGCATTTGCCTGTGCAGAGCAGTGTTGCAGGTATTATTGCAACGGCTGCGTTTTTAAATCCTCCTATATTTACCTTTCCTTTTAGTCTCGTTCCACCTTCTATAACAAATTTTGACATAATTCTTCCTCAATTCTTGTTTTATATATATCCACAATCGGACAGCAATCAATGTTTAAGTTTAAAATTTATTTGTTCAATTCATACTATGATATAATAGAACTTACATCTTTTCAACAAATAAATGCTATTCCATATTATAAGTATTTATGGTTGGTAAGTGTTTTTGAGTACCGTCACTAAAAATAACTTTCCACACAGGATATGAATTTATTCTGTAAATGAACTGCCAATTCTCATCTTCTACACTATAATATGTCATTTTTATTTCTGTGATTTTTTTATTTTTTACATCTTCAAAGGACAGAAGTCTCGGCAATGCTTCCGCTGCAGAAAATGTACGAATTTTTCCCGCTATTTCTTTTATTGATACTATATTTTGCATTTCAAACTTGTAGATGCCATCCTTATCCAGATAAAAATACATATAAGCATTATCTATACTAAAATCATTGTAATTTTTTGTGTATATAACCAATGACCCATCACCAAAAACCTCTCTGCAGGTTTCTGAATATCCTTTTGAATCAATCTTTTTATCTTCAATAAACCTATCTATTTCTTCGGTAAGTTCATCTTCATTTTCTATTTTACCTACAATATTTTCCCTTATGGTATACCGAAGTTTTTTGCCATCGATTATTTCAAGGACTTCTCCATTGTCATTGCTGTAAACAGTTACATTTTCAAAAGGCTCCACGGTAGGCCCGAGAAATCGGGTTAAAAGCTCCTGGTTTATCTGAATTATTTCATATTCTGTGTCTAAAACAGGCAGCAGATATGTTTCCTTAGGTAACTTGCAGTCTATGACGAT
>CALDJN010000078.1 GCA_937901695.1 uncultured Anaerocolumna sp. | reverse complement strand
GTGACACGCATCGCCCTCTGCGATGTGGGTCATGCGCTTTGAGGCTCTACCAAGGCCATGCCGCACGAGGGAAAGGTAGCAAAATTAATCATATACACCACGTTATCCTATAAAGCATAAATTGAGTCATTACCAAAACCCAATTAGCACTTTCTGAGTTCTCAACACTCCCCCAGGCAAAGCGTCCTACCTAATAAGCTAAATTTTTATTAACTCTTTTCCTTAATAGTCCCATCTTTGTATGCTTTTAACAATTCTTCAAGACTTTCAATCTTTTCAGAAATTTTCCTGCCAACATCAGTTTTTGCCACTGTAACCCGTTCTTTCATTATTTCTACTGACATAATGGCAGGTGTATTATCCCGGATAATTCCGTTTTGATCATTTTGAAATGGTTTATGTTCTGCCAGACTTAGCCGCTTGGAGTTATAAATTAATGTATAACCGGCAATACCTGTTTTTGGCTGATAAGCTTTGGAAATTCCTCCATCTATGAAGAATAACTTACCATTTGCCTTTACGGGCTTTTCACCTTTAATTATTTTAACCGGTACATGACCATTAATAATATGTCCTGTTTTTGAATCAAGTCCAAACTTATCTAATATCATATTACATACATCTTCATTTAAACTAACCCTATAATATGGGTCTAAGTTTTCTTCTGAAGCTTCTTTTTCGTTAATAAAATAATTTTCAAAAGCAGCCATTTTACTCTTTCCAAATAAAGGTGACTTAGGTCCGCACCACAGATACCACATAAAGTCACATGCTTCATTCTTGTCCGGTGAATTTAATGGCAGGTGATAAGCATTGTAGGCTAATTGTGTAATATAATCTATATATTCTTTTCCTTTAAAGAATTTCTCGCCAATTTTAACTTGTGCAAATGTTCCATTATTCTGCATTGGTATACATCCATGATATAACAGGTTGTTATTAATACACTTATATACCCCTCCGTTTGAATAAAGGAATTTAATGTGCTTTTCCAATAATCTGCTGCGGGAAAATGAAGCTGCAATGGTATGAATCAAAGCTGCCTCTTCATTGGTAAGTTTTAATGGGTCCTCGGGAGATATGGTAGGAAAATTCTTATCTACTAATTTATAGGTATTGCCATCTATCTCTACGGTTCCGGTTTTATAATTAATTTTCTCTAATATATTTCTTTCATCCATACCGTATTCTGGATGTTCTTTTATTAACTGTCCTTCCAATTTAAATTGAATAATCGTTATAGCTTTATGCATTTTCGCTGCAAGGTTTACATCTACATAATCATATTTATTTTCATCCAGAATATGTGGTAAGAATCTTTCACAAGGATCATCCTTATAGGTTTCTAGTGCAAATATAGAAAGTGCTCTTAAATTAATACCATAACCGTCTTCTAATAAATCAAAAGTATTATAGCTAACTCCCATTCGAATTACATTTGCCACACAGGCTAAATTGCCTGATGCCGCTCCCATCCAGGATATATCATGATTTCCCCATTCAATGTCAACATCGTGAAAGTTAATTAATTCATTCATAATTATGTCAGGTCTTGGTCCTCTATCGTATACATCACCTATGATATGTAAGCTATCAATACTAAGATGCTGTATCAGAACACAGATTTTACATATGAATTTTTCTGCCATTCCTACATCAATAATGGAATGTATAATTTTGCTATAATAACTTTTCTTATTAATATCCAGATGATTGCCATGTAATAATTCATCAATAATATAGGCAAAATCAGCTGGCATCTTCTTTCTTACTTTTGACCTGGTGTATTTTCTGGATACTTCTTTACAGACTTGCACCAAACGATACATAGTAACTTTACACCAGTCTTCATAGTTATCAATTTGGCTCTTGATTTTCTCAAGTTCTTCTTCAGGATAGTAAATCAATGTAGCTAATTGGCTGCATTCTTCATCAGATATGGAATTCTCAAATATGTTATCAATCTTTGCTCTTATCATACCAGATGCACTTTTAAGCAAATGTAAAAAAGGTTCATATTCCCCGTGAAGGTCACTAAAGAAATATTCTGTTCCTTTTGGCAGACACTGAATAGCCTTAAGGTTGATTATCTCGCTGGCTGCAGAACTAATAGTGGGATACTCAACGGATAGTAACTCCAGATATTTTTGATCAAACATATAAATTCCCCCATCTTTACTCTGATTCTTTTATTTAACTATACGAGTTTTCATCTAATTATTCATCTATTTGAACCTTTTCTTTCTCCCCGTTCTATATAGAGAAGCGGTGAGTTGTGTTCCAATTATTCATTTATTTGAACAATCTCTCCTTGTTTCTTATATATGCTTTTTTCAGGAACATAACCTCTTACCATGGACAAAGGATATATATGTGCAGCTTTTCCTACCACGGTGCCCGGATTCAATACGCTATTACAGCCTACCTCTACATTGTCTCCAAGCATAGCTCCCATTTTCTTCAATCCTGTTTTTACCTTTTCTCCCTTATAATTAATAGTCACCAAGGTTTTATCTGATTTAACATTAGATGTAATGGACCCTGCCCCCATATGTGCCTTGTATCCTAAGATGGAATCTCCAACATAATTATAATGTGGTACCTGTACTTTATTAAATAAAATTACGTTCTTTAGTTCTGTGGAATTACCTACGACTGCGCCCTCGCCAACAATGGCATTGCCCCGTATAAATGCACAATGGCGTACCTCAGCATCTTTTCCTATAATGGCAGGTCCGTTAATATAGGCAGTTGGTGCTACTTTGGCTGTTTTTGCAATCCATACATTCTCCCCTGATTTATCATATTCTTCCTCAGAAAGCTGATTTCCCAGATATATTATAAACTCTCCGATTTTTGATAATACCTCCCAGGGATATGTAACTCCATTAAATATTTCTTTTGCTATTGTTTGTGTAGTATCATACATATTACTAATTTGCATATCATTATACATACTTTTTTACCGTTGCCTTCCTGCATTTTTATATTTATATAATATTCGCAAACCTTTAAACTGTCAACATAATATAAGGTGGTGCCTATAAGGTGGTGCCTGGCACCATCTTAAAAGGCACCACCTTACAAACGGCAACATGGTGCCTGGCACCACCTTATTTTGGCACCATCTTATTTTGGCACAATCTTATTTGGTGCCAGGCACCGCCTTATCGCCTTACTATTTATAATTTTTCGCTGTTTCATTAAAATATTGTAATAATATACTTTGATTATTTAATCCTTTTACTCCGTTGGTCATTCGGCTTACGAAACCTTCCAATTTTTCCATATACTCTTCTTTGGTGATGCTGCCTTCTGCCACATAGGTTAAACCCTTTTCCCAGCTAGCCGTTAATTCTGCATTCAGCAGAGAACGAATGGAGCAGTTTACCACATCATAAATCATTTCCCCCAGCTGTGTAGGGGTTACAATCTGGGTTTTCTTATTCAGATTCAAATAATCAATCTTAATTAATTTATTCAAAATCTCAGCACGTGTTGCACTGGTTCCAATGCCGCTTCCCTTAATTTGTGCACGTAATTCTTCATCTTCAATAAGCTGGCCTGCATTCTCCATAGCTAGTATTAAGGAACCGGAATTATAACGTTTTGGAGGGGCAGTTTCCCCTTCCTTTATAGTCATGGCTTTCAGTGGTAAGAGCATACCCTTTTTCAATCCTTTTATTACTTCAAAGAAACCGGTGTCAAAACTTTCTTCCTCTTCTTCTCCCTGATTATCTTTATTTCCTGTATTCTCTTTAGAAGTCTTTTGATTAACATCACTGGAGGAGTCCTTCTTATGAAAGGAGTGGTTTATCACTTTCAAGTACCCTTCCTCCGCCAATACTTTAAAGGAGGAGAAAAAGCATTCACTTTTTATTTTGGTAGTTAAATTAATCTTCTGATAAACTGCAGGCGGATAAAATATACTTAAAAATCTGCGAACGATAGTTTCATAAACTTTACCACTAGTAGCAGACAATGAATTTAAATTATTAAGACCCTGACCTGTAGGTATAATAGCATAATGGTCTGTTATTTGCTTATCGTTAACGTATCTGGTCTTTGCAATATTCTTATAAGTACCTTTCTCAAGAATCTCAGAAGCATACTCTTTCCCATAAATATACCCACGTAATCCGCCTATATTCTTATGTATTTCTTTACTTACTGCTGTGGATAATACCCTTGCATCTGTTCTTGGATAGGTTACCAGCTTCTTCTCATAAAGTTCCTGGGTAATTTTTAAAGTTTCATCAGGGCTAATCTTAAATAATTTGGAGCATTCATTTTGAAGTTCCGCAAGGTTAAAGAGCAAAGGAGGATTCTTATTCTCTTTCTTCTTTTCTATACTGACAATTTCCGCTTTCAACTGTTCTTCTTCCAAAATGGTGTCTGTTAAACTCGATTTCCCATTTTCATTTTGCTCTATCAGGTTAGGCTCTCTGTCTATAAGCTGCCTGATTAACTCTTCTGCGTCTTTTCGCTCTTTGAACCCATTTTCTTTATATAATAAGGGTGAATTAAAGTATTTGGAGCCTTCAATTGCTCTGAATTCACCTTCAAAGGTTCTGCCGGAAGCACCTAATGTATTTAGTACCCTATAAAATGGCGTTTTAACAAATGCACGTATTTCCCGTTCTCTTCTTACTACCATTCCCAGGACACAAGTCATAACCCGGCCTACTGAGATAGCAGAACGTTTGCCATTTCCCAAGTAATTATTTATGTTATAACCATATTTTAAAGTTAGAATACGTGAAAAATTAATTCCCATAAGGTAATCTTCTTTTGCCCTTAAATAGGCAGCATCCGATAAATTATCATAAGCAGCTATAGGTTTTGCTTCTCTAATACCTCTTAGAATTTCTTCCTCCGTCTGGGAGTCAATCCATACACGCCTTTTATCTTTATCCGCAGGTACCCCAGCCATCTGATCCACCAATCGATAGATATATTCTCCTTCCCTTCCTGAGTCAGTGCACACATAAATGCGATTCACATCAGGACGATTTAGCAAAGTTTTTACTATATTAAATTGTTTGCTTACATTAGGGATGACTTCGTAGCGAAAGGTTTTCGGCAGGAAAGGCAAGGTTTCTACCGTCCACTTTTTTAAAGCAGGATCATAACTTTCCGGATAACTCATAGTTACAAGGTGACCTACACACCAAGTTACAATAGATGCATCTGATTCCATATATCCATCCTGTTTTTTAAAGTTATCTTTAAGTGCCTTTGCAAATTCCTGTGCTACACTAGGTTTTTCCGAGATGTATAAACTTTTAGACATGTATCTTATCCAACTTTCTTGACTTTTCATTATTTATTCTCTAATATTTTACTCCTTATATAATAACATACCTGCTTGAATTTTAAAAGTGTAAACAATATCTCGGTTACAACGATACAGTTGAGCCTATGGCATTACTATTGATTATTTCCTATATTCTTCTGTACTTTTCTAGGTAAATTGTATATAATTATTGTTAAGATACATGAAGGAATCTAGCCAAAGGCGGGCAGATATTGGGAGGGATGTGTATGTTACCGAAAAAGCAAAACTATGAGAACTTAGCCGATAGTCTTATAGAGAAATTCAACCTGCGTGGTATAGAAGGTTACTATTGTGATAATAAAGAAGAAGCTCTAATGATGGCAAAAAGATTTTTAACGCCTGGCTGTTCTATTTCCTGGGGTGGTTCAGAAACCTTAAAGGAAATAGGGCTCATAGAAGAATTAGAAGCTTCAGATTACATATTGTATGACAGAGCTTCTGCAAAAACACAGGAAGAAAGAGATGCTATGTATGGCAAAATAGTTACTTGTGATTATTTCTTTATGAGCTCTAATGCTATTACTTTAGATGGTCAGCTAGTTAATATTGATGGTACTGGTAATCGAGTTGCCTGTCTAATCGCAGGTCCTCAGAATGTTATTATAGTAGCTGGTATGAATAAAATAGTAACGGATGTAAACACTGGTATTGAACGCGTAAGAAATATGGCAGCTCCGCCAAATTCTGTACGTTTGAATACACATACACCATGTGCAGAACTTGGAAAATGTGCCAATTGCTTAACAGATGACTGTCTATGCTGCCAGATTGTAATAACCAGAAAATCCAGAATTTCAGGACGAATCAAAGTAATTCTAGTTGGTGAAGAACTTGGATATTAAAAAATTTGTGTAAGGAGGATTTTTATGTGTAAAGAAAAATGTAACTCTATGGTAGAAAAGTCAGGTTCACCCCTAAACATTGATGTAACCAAAATTGTAAAATATGTTTGCATTGCAGGAGTTTTAATTGTAGGCATCGTATTTGGAACTTTGTGCTATATGAAAATATTGAATAGGCAAAATGAGATTGAATAAAGGACGCTTTGCCCTTTTATAGGTGACTAGACCTTGGTGGGCATGGGATGATGTCTGTTTCTTGTTCCGATGGGAAATTCAATGGTTATAATGCCATAGGAATTCGCCAAAGTCACATGAAACAGATATCACCCCATGCCCACGAAGGTCAATTTAGGTTAAGAGGGCAAAGCTGTTTATTAATGTAGTACATTTTTATATGAATATTTATAATATTTTGTTTGGTGATTATTCAATAATATCCTGCGGCTTTTATCAACAAAGTCAATGGGGTTGTTGTAAATTGTTAAATAGGAGGGGATATACACAATATTCTTCAGTAATCTGTGTATGTCCTCTCCTATTTTCATTACTTAAATTTTACGATAGTCCTTTATAAACTAAGACGTAAAGCACTTTATTAGTATAATGGATATTTATCAGTTAAGGTCTTAACTAATTCCATTGCTTTTGCTTTATTGGCATTTACATCTTCAATTAACATGGTAATTGCTTCAGCAATTATATCCATATCTTTAGTATTCATTCCTCTGGTTGTAACAGCCGGAGTTCCCAGGCGGATACCACTTGTTACGTTTGGAGATGCTGGATCATTTGGAATGGTGTTTTTATTACATGTTATATTAGCAGCGTCTAATAATTTTTCTGCATCTTTTCCGGTAACATTTTTGTTTGTTAGGTCTACTAACATTAGGTGGTTATCGGTTCCACCGGATACTATTTTAAAGTCTCTATCCATTAAGCCTTTACATAATGCCTGTGCATTCTCAATTATTCTTCCGGCATATTCTTTAAAGCTTGGGTCTAATGCTTCTTTAAAGCAAACTGCTTTGGCTGCAATTACATGGACTAATGGGCCGCCTTGGGTTCCTGGGAAGATGGATTTATTCAGCTTATGTTCCGTAGCAAATTCTTGGCTGGATAAAATCATTCCGCCTCTAGGTCCTCTTAGTGTTTTATGTGTAGTAGTGGTTACTACATGGGCATATGGTATTGGGCTTTCATGGTAGCCTGTTGCGACTAAACCCGCAATGTGTGCCATATCTACCATTAAAAATGCACCTACTTCGTCTGCCACTTCTCTAAATTTCTTAAAGTCAATCTTTCTCCCGTAAGCACTAGCTCCTGCAATAATCATCTTTGGTTTACATTCATGTGCAATTCTTCTTAATTGGTCATAGTCAATAAAGCCTTCGTCATTTACACCATAAGGAACAATGTTGAAATAAGCTCCTGACATATTTACTGGGCTGCCATGTGTTAAATGTCCACCATGAGCTAAATTCATGCCCATAACGGTATCACCAGGTTTTACTAATGCAAAATAAACTGCCATATTAGCCTGAGCTCCGGAATGTGGCTGCACGTTTGCATAAGTACATCCAAATAATTTTTTGGCACGTTCTATGGCTAAATTTTCAACAATATCTACATATTCACATCCACCGTAATATCTTTTTCCTGGATATCCTTCTGCATATTTATTCGTTAAGGGGCTTCCCATAGCTGCCATTACAGCCTTACTTACAAAGTTTTCAGATGCAATTAATTCGATATGGTCATTCTGTCTTCCTATTTCTTTTTCCATGGCGTCTGCAAGCTCTGGATCAAAAACTTTAATATCTTCAAACGAATACATCTTTCTACCTCCATTGACTTTTTGTTGTATTATAACATACCGAAAGGAATATTAAAAGTTATATTTTCTCAGCTTAATTAATAAGTATTCCTAATAGGTATAGGTTAACACAATTGGGAACCCCCCCCACTTCTGTAAGTGTGGAGGTAACCTTCACTTCTCAAGCAGGAGCTTAAACTTCCCTGTTTCAGCGGAAATTTAAGCTCCTGCTAAAATACCATGTAGGCTATAAGCAAATAGAGTAAACGGATAAATTTTTCCTGTAGACAAGTAGGAATATCCAATTTGATTTACTTTTACAAAAAAATATTACTAAAAATATACTATATTTATTTAAAATATATGATTCTAATAAATGATTCTTTTCCAAAATATTAAATTACAAAGCCATTAATTCATATTCTCGTATTTTTATTTTCATTTCAGAAATAATATCAATATAAATATTTTTTAAAAAAATACTTTACAAATGACTTTTTATCTGTTATATTTTTATCTGAACTTATTGTTAAATATTTAACAAACAAATTAGGAGGTTACCATTATGACAAAAACTACACAACCTACTCCCCAGGAGCATGTTGACAATTTAGTAAAAAATGCTCTTGTTGCATTGGATGAGCTTTTACTATTAGATCAAGAGCAAATTGATAATATTGTTCATGAAATGGCTCTGGCTGGACTTGCAAAGCAACAGGAACTTGCAAAAATGGCAATAGAAGAAACTAAAAGGGGTATTTATGAAGATAAGATAACTAAAAATATATTTGCTACAGAATATGTATGGCATTCTATAAAGTACCAAAAAACAGTGGGCATTATTGAAGACGTGGAAGAAGAAGATTATATGACCGTTGCTGAACCAGTAGGTGTTGTAGCTGGTGTAACACCAGTAACAAACCCTACATCCACAACTATGTTTAAATGTCTCATCAGCCTAAAAGGCAGAAATCCTATTATCTTTGGTTTTCATCCGGGAGCTCAAAAATGTTCCGCAGCCGCTGCAAAAACTTTATTAGATGCTGCTGTAAAAGCAGGTGCACCAAAGAATTGCATTCAATGGGTTGAATATCCATCCTTAGAAGCTACTCAAGCATTAATGATGCACCCTAAGGTATCCATGATACTTGCAACTGGCGGATCCGGCATGGTTAAGCAAGCATATTCCGCTGGAAAACCAGCCCTTGGCGTAGGTCCGGGTAATGTACCATGTTTTATCGAAAAAACTGCTAATTTGAAACGTGCCGTAACGGATTTAGTTTTATCCAAATCCTTTGATAATGGTATGATATGTGCTTCTGA
>CALDJN010000077.1 GCA_937901695.1 uncultured Anaerocolumna sp. | reverse complement strand
GTTTTTTTCTTGGGAAAATGTTTGTATCTTGAATTGAAAAGAATCTCAACAGAAATGGGATTCTTCGGGCAAATGGCGCCCTCAGAATGACAAGTTTTTTTCTTGGGAAAATGTTTGTATCTTGAATTGAAAAGAATCTCAACAGAAATGGGATTCTTCGGGCAAATGGCGCCCTCAGAATGACAAGTTTTTTTCTTGGGAAAATGTTTGTATCTTGAATTGAAAAGAATCTCAACAGAAACGGGATTCTTCGGGCAAACGACGCCCTCAGAATGACATGGATTTTTTCTTACAAAAAATATTTGCATACTGAATGGGACTATGTTACAATTATATTAGAACATATGTTTTTAAAACTTGGAGAGTACCATTAGAGATTGTTTGTTACATTACATAAAACAAGCGATAGGAGGAAGGTATTTTGTTACTAAATTTACATGTAAAGAATTTTGCAATTATTGATGAAGTAGAAGTATATTTTAAAGATAATTTAAATATACTGACAGGCGAAACAGGCGCCGGTAAGTCCATTATTATAGGTTCTATTAATGTTGCATTAGGTGGAAAAGTTACAAAGGACATCATACGAAAAGGTGCAGATTATGCGCTGGTAGAGTTAATTTTTCAAGAAGAAGATAAAAGTGTACTTACGGCAATTAGTGAATTAGATGTTCCATTGGAAGATGGCCAGATTATAATCAGCAGGAAGATAATGAATGGAAAAAGCATATGTAAAGTAAATGGTGAAACGGTTACCACCAATGTATTAAAAAACATTGCAAGTTTACTCATTGATATACATGGACAGCATGAGCATCAATCCTTACTGTATAAAGAAAAACATTTAGAAATAGTGGATCGATATGCAAAAGATAATATAGGTGATATTAAGAAAGAGTTGGGAGCGGTTTATAATGACTACATAGAAGTAAAAAGCAAATTAAAAGAATTAAAAATAGATAATGATAAAAGGCTTAGAGAGATATCCTTTTTAGAATATGAAATCAATGAGATAAGAAGTGCGGCTTTAAAGGTTGGTGAAGATGAAGTACTTGGCACAGAATATAGACGTTTATCTAATGCAAAAGCTATATCGGAGGGGTTAGGAAGTGTTCATGGGCTAATGAGTAATCAAGAATCCGGTTCAGCAGGAGATCAAATTGGCCGTGCTGTAAAATGTTTAAATAAACTAATAGATTATGATTCATCGATAACCAATTTTTTAAAAGAAATTGCAGACATTGAGGATTTAGTAAATGACTTTAATAGAGAATTATCAGAATATTTAGCGGATTTAAATAATAATGAGGAAGACTTTACTAATATCGAACAACGGCTAGATTTAATCAATCATTTAAAGTCAAAATACGGGAATAGCATTCCTGAAATTTTAAATTATTGTGAAGATAATGAGAAAAAATTACAAGAATATAATAATTACGAAGATACCATATTATTATTGACAAAACAACAGAAACAGTTAGAAGAAAAATTAGACCAGCTTTCTAAACAATTATCCAGTATTAGACAAGAAAAAGCAAAAGAACTAACTTATAAAATGAAAGAATCACTCATAGATTTAAACTTTTTAGATGTTAAGTTTGAGATGGTATTTCGAAAATTAAATCATTATACCAGCAATGGTTTCGATGAAGTCGAATTTGAAATCTCTACGAATCCAGGAGAAGAATTAAAGCCTTTGTCAAAAGTTGCTTCCGGTGGTGAATTGTCAAGAATTATGCTGGCGATTAAATCCGTATTAGCTGATAAAGATGAAATAGATACCTTAATTTTTGACGAAATTGATGTGGGTGTTAGTGGCAGAACAGCACAAAAAGTTTCAGAAAAATTGTCTATGATATCCAAAAATCATCAAGTTATATGCATTACCCATTTAGCACAGATTGCAGCTATGTCAGATGCTCACTTTATAATCGAAAAAACGACAGATGGAATTTCAACAAAAACTTCCATTCGAAGGTTAGATGAGACAGAATCTATTGAAGAATTAGCAAGAATATTAGGTGGTGCAGTAATTACAGATACTGTTATAAATAATGCACGGGAAATGAAAGAATTAGCAAAAGGAACTAAAAAATACTAGTTTGAAAAACTGATAAAATACGCATACTAACAAAAATAGTAATTCAGGGATATACATTAATAATGTATATCCTTTTTTAATTTAGGAAATTCTATTACTTATGTGTATTAATTTGTTATCATAGAAAATTACTTATTTATCCTTAAGATAACAGTCATTTTGTAATGTGACAAATAATTACTTCCGTGTGAAAGGCTTGGTGAAACATGAATAAAAAAGCAATTTATAGAAAAATACTTCTTCTGCTATTTGTAATAAATTTCATTGCAATTATTATATTTTCTTATAAAAGATTATATGGGAGCGTACCTGATAAAATAAGAATTAAAGTAGGAGAAGATGAAGAATTTAATTTTAATTTACCTTTCCAAGCTGATTTTACCAATGAAAATATTGGCGTCATTAGTGTAAACAATAAAACGGTACCTGCTAATCAAATTAAAATAGATTTAAATAAACCATTTACTTTAAAATCAACCGAATTAGGAAGTTATGAAATTAGTTTAAAGCTTTTTGGCTTTCTTGAATTAAAAAAAATAGAGATTGGAGTTATTGAGGATAAGGAATTAAGACCAAGCGGAAGTCCTATTGGAATCTATGTTGAAACAGATGGAGTAATGGTACTTGGTACCGGAGCAATCAATGGAGCAGACGGGTTAAATTATGAGCCCTCCTTAAATAAATTAAAATCTGGTGATTATATTACAGCCATTAATCATATGCCAATTAAAAATAAAAAAGAACTTATAAATATGATTCAAAGATGCGATGGTGAGGATTTGCTGATTGATGTAAGAAGAAACAATGAAATTATTCAATATAAGATTACACCGGTAAAAACAGTAGATGGGGAGTACAAGATTGGTACTTGGATTAGGGATAATACCCAAGGTATCGGTACCATGACATTTACAACAAAAGACGGGGAGTTTGGTGCATTAGGTCATGGTATAACGGATATTGATACAAGCTTAATTATGGAAATTCAACAGGGATATCTGTATAATGCTGAGATAATGACGATTATTAAGGGAAGACAAGGGGCACCAGGTGAATTAATTGGTGTTATTAATCAAAATGAATTTAATAAAATTGGTAATATTAAAAAGAATACCAACCAAGGAATCTTTGGTTCCATTACCGAAAACTATATAAGCACATTTCAAGATGATTTTATTCCAATAGGATTAAAACAAGAAGTCAAATTAGGACCGGCAACTATTTTAAGCTGTGTCGATGATGAGGTGAAAGAATATAATATAGAAATCAAGAAAATAGATCTAAATAACTCAAATTCTAACAAGGGAATGGTTATCAGCATTGTAGATGATGAACTTTTAAACTTAACCGGTGGTATTGTTCAAGGTATGAGTGGAAGTCCGATTATACAAAATGGTAAAATTATAGGTGCAGTAACCCATGTATTTATACAGGATTCTACGAAAGGTTACGCTACCTTTATTGAAAATATGATATATAACTTAGACACGAAAGAATCAAATTAATTTATCGACGGGATTTGTGAAAATTCTCTGATAATTGTTGCTAATAATCAATTAATCCCTACTATTTTTTCAATAGTATTTTACAAATAGTACTAATTTACTAAGAATTCTCTTAAATTAAGATATTCTTGTCGTATTATGCGATAAGAAACATTTGATAATATGTTATTTACTGTATATAATGCAGATAAGGTAAGCTTTAACTTGCAATTTGTATTAGCGTTATTATTTGTGGGAAATAATAACTAAAAATGTAAAGCTAACTATGTTTTGCAAATATATATTGTCATGCTGTCGATGATTCAATATTTTGGAAGTTTTTTTAGGAATTATTGACTAGGAACTAATTATACGCTATAATGTATTATGTATATGGTGGTAAATAATAACAATTTATGAAAGGAGGATAGTATTTGCATTTGCAAAATAAATTATGATAAAAAGTACATAATTTAAAGGCTGAGGGAGTTTTTAATTATGTAATTATTATTAATTAAGTAGTGGAAAAATAAGAAATTGCAAGAAAGTTTGTACTTTATAAGTTATAATAAGGTTTAAATTTTGGGAGGTATCAAAGTGGGTAAGATTAACGTAGCAATTGTAGATGATAACGAACGTATAGTAAATCTTTTAGTAGATATACTAAAAAGTGATTCCGATATTGAAGTTGTTGGAACATCTTCAAACGGTATGGAAGCACTTGAATTAATTAAAGAGAAAAAACCTGATGTTGTTTTGCTAGATTTGATCATGCCAAAGTTAGACGGACTGGGAGTTATGGAGAAAGTCAGATTAGATGATTCCTATAAGAAAACTCCTGCATTTATCGTCATTACAGCAATTGGTCAAGAAGGGGTTACAGAGAATGCATTTGAATTAGGCGCTAGCTATTATATTATGAAACCATTCGATAATAACATGGTTCTTTCGAGAATAAAGCAAGTAAGAGGCGACCTACATAATAGTAAATTAGTCGATAGTCACAGAGTTAGCGCATATGAAAGTAAAGATAATTTTATAGAAAGAAATCTAGAATCCGATGTTACTAATATTATTCATGAAATAGGTGTTCCTGCACATATCAAAGGATATCAGTATCTTAGAGACGCAATTATGATGTCAGTGAATGATAATGAAATGTTGAATTCGATTACAAAACTATTATATCCATCCATAGCGAAAAGACACAAGACAACTCCCAGCAGAGTTGAAAGGGCTATAAGACATGCCATCGAAGTAGCTTGGAGTAGGGGTAAAATGGATACTATAGATGAATTATTTGGATACACTGTAAGTAACGGAAAGGGAAAGCCTACCAACTCTGAATTTGTTGCATTAATAGCAGATAAAATTCGTTTGGAGTATAAGTTAAGAGCATAGGTTAGGGGCAGAAATTAAGGGCAAAAATTAAGGGCAAAAATTAAGGGCAAAAATTAAGAGCATAATTAAGGACAAAAATTAAGAGCATAATTAAGGACATAAATTAAGGACATAAATTCTATTAAAAATAAACAATATGGGGCTGTTGCAAAATAAAAAATTTGTCATTCTGAGTGCAATTCAGCAAAGCTGAATTAAAGCACGAAGAATCCCACTTTAAAATGAGATTCTTCGTGCAAATTCAGCTAGCTAAATTTGCCCTCAGAATGACAGTTTT
>CALDJN010000076.1 GCA_937901695.1 uncultured Anaerocolumna sp. | reverse complement strand
GAATGACACTATGGAACTTAGATTCTTCGCTTTTCAAGCTCAGAATGACACTATGGAACTTAGATTCTTCGCTTTTCAAGCTCAGAATGACACTATGAAACTTAGATTCTTCGCTTTTCAAGCTCAGAATGACATTTTTGCAAATAACAATTTCCCTTATGTAAAAATAATTACCTTTTTACGCAAAATATTAAATTGAGTATTTCTTACCAATTTAATATACTTATATTAACATACAAAGCATGCTGATATTTATTTAAACCATGGGCTAAGATTCATTAAAATTTAATATTGATTGAAAAATATGGAGGGAATGTTATGAGAAAAATCACAAAGAAACTAGTATCACTACTTTTAGCAGTTGTTCTAGTATTTAGTTTGGCAGCTTGTTCAAAAAGTAATAAAGATACTTCAACTAATACCAAAGATACAGGTACAGCAACAGAAGGTAAAACAACGGATAAATCCGATAGTGACAAAGCTCCGGAGAAGATTACTTTAAATGTATGGCATCAATGGTCCAATGACACCAATGAATTGAAAAAGCTTTATGATAAAGCTGTTGAGGAATATATACAAGCAAACCCCCATGTAGAAATCGACACACAGACATTGGATACAGAAGCTTACAAAACCAAAATATCTGCTGAATTTGCAGGTACGGCAAGTGGTATAGATGTATTTTATTATTGGGGTGCCGGTACAGCCAGGAAACTTGTGAATGCAGATAAATTACTACCCTTAGACGATTATATTACAGATGAAGTAAAAGCTAAGATTTTACCAGGCTCAACATCTGCATTTGAATACAGTGGTAAAACTTATTCCTTACCAATGTTCTCCTGGTATATGACTTTATTTGCAAACAAAGATTTATTTGAACAGGCGGGAGCAACCATACCAACTACATATGATGAATTATTAGATGCATGTACAAAATTGGCTGCTCTTGACGGAGTTACTCCATTAGCTGCTGGTGCAAAAGATGGATGGAATGCAGCATTTATTTATCAGGCATTGGCACTAAGAGAAGTTGGCGCAGAAAATATCAACGCTATGTTAAATGGAGAAGTTCCATTTGAAGATCCAGGTTACACAGAAGCTGCTAATAAAGTAATCGAACTTTATAATGCAGGTGCATTTGGCAAGAATCCTCTTGAATCCGGAAATGATGATGCCAATGCAGCATTTATTAGCGGAAATGCTGCCATGAGAATTATGGGAAGCTGGTTTGCAAATCAAGTTTATACAGATGCTACAGCTACTATTAACCCAGATAATGTAGTTGCCTTAAAGATTCCTATGATTACTGGTAAAGGTAATGCAACTGATTATGCAGGCGGATTTGTTGAATCTTTCTGGGTAAATAAGAATACAAAATATGCGGATGAAGCAGCAAAATTTGCTATCTACATGAATGAGAAGATGGGCAAAGCTGCTTATGAAACAGGAACTGGTTTCTGCGGATGGAATGTGGAACTAGATGAAAGTAAATTAAATCCATTATTTGTACAAATCAAAGGTTTATTAAATGAAAGTGTGAAAGGCGTATTAGCATGGGATACTTCCTTAGATTCTAATCCGGCAACCATTCACAATGAGCAGGTTCAGACGTTATTTGCACCTAATGCAGATGCCAATGCATTTATTGAAGAACATAAAGCAGCAATCAATAAATAAATGACCACTACTATGTCATTCTTCACGAATTCTGAGAAGCAGAATTCGTGAAGAATCTCAGAAAATCTGAATTGCTAAAGAATCTCAGAAAGGTTAGAACATGTAGATTCTTCGCCGCTGGCTCAGAATGACATGCAAAATAATTACTATTACCCAATATTACAAATCAATAATAAACACTTTTAAACAATATGTGCCTAAGGGATTATCGCTTACAAAGTTAAAAAGTGATAATCCCTTAACTTAACCAACTAAACTAAATTAAGATTAAATCAATTAAGCTAAACTAACTAAATTAAGATTAACTAAATTAAGCTAAATTCAACTAAGCTAAGCTAAACTTAACTAAATTAAGCTAAATTCAACCAAGCTAAGCAAAACTTAACTAAATCAGGCTAAACTCAACTTAAATTAACTTAAGCTAAATTCGAATGTATAAGGGTATCTTTTGTCAGACAAACACCCTTGACTAATCAATATACCATAACAGGAGGGTAAATCTATGGATAGAATGTTAGGTAAGAAACGATATATTGCTATTTTCGTTTTACCGGCATTGTTGTTATTTATATGCTTTGTTGTGGCACCACTAGTGGCCACAGGTATCTATAGTTTGTTTGAATATGACGGAATAGGTACTATGAAATTCTTAGGATTAAATAATTATATTGAATTGTTTACAAAGGATAGATATTTTCCTAAAGCACTTATGAATTCTCTGATTCTGGCGGGTGCGTCCATATTTATTCAAATCCCCATATCTTTACTTCTTGCTATCATTCTGGCTAGAGGTATAAAAGGGGAAAAAGTATTTCGTACGATTTATTTTGTACCTGTAGTCATCTCTAGTATGGTTATTGGTCAGTTATGGATGAAAATATTCAACAGCCAATATGGCTTATTAAATATTTTAATTGGCTTTATTACAGGCCAGAAGTTTGAATTCTCATGGTTATCCACTCCTTCAACCGCTTTTTTTACTACTGTGGTGCCAGCAGTATGGCAGTACATAGGATATCATATGTTAATCTTTTATGCAGGAATTAAATCCATACCCACTGATTATTATGAAGCAGCAAGAATTGATGGTGCTTCTAATCGGCAGATTTCATTTAAAATAACCCTGCCATTAATGACACCAGTTATAAAAACTTGTTTACTCTTTGCTTTAACAGGTTCTTTCCGTGCCTTTGACTTAATTTATGTTATGACAGGTGGTGGACCAAATCATGCCAGTGAAGTTCCTGGAACTTTAATGTATAACAGTTTATTCCGGCGTGGACTTTATGGCTATGGCAGTGCACAAGCTTTCTTTATTGTCATTGAATGTTTGGTATTTAGTTACATCATAAGCCGAATGTTTAAGAAATCCGAAGAAAATGCTTCAGTGATATAGGGGAGATGGTGAAATGAAGAAAGTAAAAAAAAGAATATTATTTATTATTTTAATATTAATTGCAATTGCACAATTATTCCCATTATATTGGCTTATTACATTTTCTTTAAAAAGTAATATCGAAATCTTTGGTGAAAATGTACTTGGCCTTCCAAGGGATTGGAGATGGATTAACTATGTAACTGCCTTATCCGATGGAGGAGTGCTTAGATATTTTTTGAATTCCATTTTCTATTCCGGAACAACTGTAGTTGTAACAGGCATTATTACTGCTATGGCAGGTTACGCTATTGCAAGGATGAAATGGAAATTAAAAAATTATGTATTTGGTTTCTTTGCTTTAGGAATTATGATACCAACCCAGGCTGCACTTCTTCCGCTATTCCAAGTACTTGATAAACTTGGATTAAAAGGAGGATATATAGGATTATTAATCCCTTATATATCATTTGCAATTCCTATGAGCTTAATGATTCTGGTAAGCTTTTATAAAGGAATACCGAAGGAAATGGAGGAAGCAGCCTATATTGATGGCTGCGGTGTACTTCGCTGCTTCGCAACCATCATACTTCCAATTATAAAACCAGCTCTGGCAACGGCTTCCATCTTTACTTTCCTTGGAACTTGGAATGAGCTTATGTTTGCCAATACACTGGTGGATAGTTCCGATTTTAGAACTTTACCAGTTGGTATTATGTCCTTCTCCGGTCAATATTCTACCGATTGGGGTTTAATTGGAGCAGCGATGGTAATTGCAACTTTACCAACCATTATTGTTTATTTCTTCTTAAGCAATCAAGTACAAGAAAGTTTAGTAATGGGAGCGGTAAAAGGTTAATAATAATATGGTGCCAGGCACCCGGTGCCTGGCACCATGTTTGGAATAAGGTTGATACATGATGGATGAGATTACTTAAATATAGCACCTCCATTGATTAAAAATTTGGAAAGTGTTACAATTTATATACTTCAATAGCAAAACATTTAGGTATAATAATATTAATAAGAGAAAGAGGGAAATGGTATGGGTAAGTTATTAAAAAGAACTATGATTTATTTATTAACATCAATTCTATTATTTAATTCTATTGACATGTTTTTTAATACGTCTATAGTATCAATCACATCTGAAGCTCATTCCGGAAGAACTGACTCAAGTGGAGGACATAGAGATAATAAAAACAAAAGTGGTTTAGGTTCATATCACTATCATTGCGGAGGAAACCCTCCTCATTTACATAACAATGGAGAGTGTCCATATTCAACAACCTCCAACAAAACTACAACCTCCAATAAAACTGCAACCTCCAATAAAACTACAACATCTATTAAAAATAAATCTACTAATAATGGTAGTAAGTCTGATATCAAGAAAGTGCAAAAAAAGTTAAATGAATTAGGATATAATTGTGGAACTCCTGATGGAGTTATAGGTAAAAAGACACGAAAAGCTATAAAAGAATATCAAAAAGATTATGACTTAAAAGTAGATGGAATTATTGGTAAAGAAGTAAAAGAATCATTAGGTATAGTTTAAAACAATTACAAGTCATTTTGGAGTATCTTTGGTGCCAGGCACCCAGTGCCTGGCACCAAATAAAATGAGATTTTTCGCGAATTCAACTTCGTTGAATTTTTGCTCAGAATGACACGTTTTCTAATTATTTTATTTTATTTTCAAACCGTATATTTTTTGTCCTCTTGTGGCTATGACAATAAAACCTTTATAGATAGCCGGTGAACTTTCAATATTTGCATTTAATTTTATTGTATGTAATATGTCTCCATTCTCTGCGTTTATTAAGTTCACTTCACCAGCAGAATTGCACTGTATAATATAGGCTTTCCCGTCTTTTGTATATACATCAACAGGGGAGGACCATGGATAATTCTTCATTTCTGTTTGCCAAAGGATATCACCGGTTTTCTTATCAAGTGCTGAAATCAATCCGCCGGAAAAGGTCATATACCTTGCCATATTAATGATTATACGGTCTGATATTTTTTCCTTTCCTATAATTGGTGTGCCTAACATTCCGCCATTTACCGGATGTTCACCAATTTGGGATTGACATTCAAAAGATTTGATCCATATAATCTTCCCTGTTAGGCCATTGATTTTCTTTACTTCAGAGATTCCTTTTGTTCCTTGAATGTCAACCTCATTTCCTGAATAGAGATACGGAGTATCTCCTTCCACTTCTAAAACCAAAGTAGCATCTGTATCATCTTTACCATCGATAATCCATACGGGATGTTGTTTTGACATATCAAAACATTGGATATATCCGCTATTGTCTGCAAAATATATTAAGTTTTTGTAGGCAGCAACGGAATTTTCTATACCCAGTAACTTTCGTTTAGAAGTTTTATAACGATAGTTGGTGATTTCTGGCTCCACACTAATAGTCTTTTTTTCTTTATCAAACTTTGTATTCAATGATACAAGATAGAGCATTCCATTTTCTCCACCAAGCACTAAAGTGTCGCTTTCTCCATGAATAAGTGCAGAAGAGTCAAAAGCACCCCAGCCACGGTAAGCATTTTTGTCATTGCCTTTGATATGGTAAAGCTGCTTGCCATCAAGCAAATTATATATACCAAATCCAAAAGCACCCTTCTCCGGAATACCTTCTCCTACATATAACAATGGATAGCCTCTTGGGTCAACTGATATGGAACCTTTAATTGGATTTCCAATCTTAATTTTTTCCCGGCTTTCTTGTCCAGTTCTTAAGTCAAAAAAATAAACATTTCCGTCTAAAGAGGCATAAATGGCTTCTATAAAGTATTTATCTTGTTTATATTTTGGTTTCAAATTCATCATTTTCTTAATCTCTTCTGGCCATTTTACTATGGCTGGTTGTCCGGTCCAACCGGCACCTCCACCCCATGAACTGGTGCTTGTAGTGAATTCCCAGTTCTTTATAATGGTTTCTTCTGTTATGTCTACAGTCCCATAGGATGGTGCACTTCGATATTGATTTCCGCGGAAAGTAAGTACTCCATCTATTTCTGTATATTTATCCGAAAAAACGGTATCATCAAAGCTCTGCTTTTTTCCTACTATATCATATGTTAATATTTTGGATTCTGTCTTTTTAGTAGAAACAGTTTTTCCTTCTTCAATTACTTCTGTTGGAGATACCTTGATTTCTTCTTTCGATTCTTCTATTATTACTTTGGTTGTTTTTTGGGAAACCGACGACTTCTTTCCCTTTTCTAATTTGAAAACCTGTATTATCTTTTTAGCTGACATTTGAGGATTAATAGCGGTCGTGGCTATTTGATTATCTTTGTGTAGGAACATAACGCTTAGCATAATTAGAATGTGCACAATAAATAATTGAAAAGTTTTACTCATACTTCCCCTTTCATTTCGATTCATTACTATAATATAGTATGATGGTTAGGACAAAATATGAGATTTGAATTAATTTTTCATAGGGCAAGAAATAGGGCTGTCTTTTACGAAAGCAATAAATAATTAAGATAATTAACTGATTTCAATATTTTTACATTTTCATAAAAAAGAAAGATAAAAATAGATAAAAAAATTATTTTTTTGAAACAATTCTGATATACCTCTGCGTCTAATTGATAGAAAGCAAAAAGGAGATGATAAATACATGGGTATGAGAGGCAAAGTGGAACAACAACTCTTAGCCAACTATGAGAATTATTATCGGTTAGCCTACTCCTATGTACGGAATGAAAATGATGCCATGGATATTGTTCAAGAAAGTGCATACAAAGCTATGAAGGGAAGCTCCAAAGTCAAGGAGGAAGAATTCATTTCAACCTGGATATATCGAATCGTTATAAATACTGCAATAGATTTTATCCGCAGGCATAAAAAAGAAACTATGCCGGGTTATGAGCCGGAACCATCATATGAAGATACATATATGGACTTTGATGTAATGGATTGCATCAATCGGTTAGAAGATGAAGACAAGGCAATTATAATTCTTCGATTTTTTGAAGATCAGAAGTTGGAGAATATAGCCGAGATTACAGGCTTTAATGTAAACACTGTGAAAACACGATTATACAGGTCACTAAGGAAATTAAAAATCTATTTAAAAGAGTATGAACCAAGGCATGAGGGGGTTTAGTATTATGAGAAAAGAAAAAATCATTAATTTAAAGGAATATAATAAAAGGATACAACTTAATGATGGCAGAGAAAATGACATAGGCAATTTAAATGATATAGAAGAAATAAAATCTAATAAAAGGGTACAGGATATGAAAAAAGAGTACAAAAAAATCCCGGTTCCATCAGAGTTAAAAAGTAAAGTGGAGGAAGCTATTATGAGAGAGAAAAATGAAAACAAAAGAGGAAGTATATTAAAAGTTACAAGAAACACTGGAATCGTAGCTGCTGCAGCTATGTTATCACTGGTTGTATTAACTAATTCCAGTCCATCCCTGGCATATGCCATGGAGAATATTCCAGTTATTGGAGCAATTGCAAAGGTAGTTACATTTAGAACTTATACTGATAAAACAGAGAATCATGAAGCAAAGATTGATATTCCTAAGATTGAAACAGAAGGTGAGAATCAGTCAATCAATGATGCCTCACAGAAAGTAAATAAGTCAGTGAAAGAATATACAGATATGCTAATTAAACAATATAATGAAGATATCAAAGAAAATGGAAAAGAAAATTATTACGGTATGGATTCATCTTATAAAGTAGTTACTAATAATGATAGGATTTTTACTTTAAGAATTGATACTGTAGTTTCTAAAGGTGGTTCCGCAAACTTTTCAAAATTCTATCATATTAATAAAAACACTGGTAAAGTATTTGAATTAAAAGATTTATTTAAAGAAAATGCTGATTATATAACAGTAATCAGTGATAATATTAAAAAGCAAATGCTGGGACAGATGGCAGCAGATGAATCAAAATCATATTTTTATAATGAGGCTGATTTGCAAGAAGAAAACTTTAATGAAATTAAACCAGACCAGAACTTCTATTTTAATGATAAAGATGAACTTGTTATTGTTTTTGATGAATATGAAGTGGCACCTGGCTATATGGGAATGGTTGAGTTTACAATTCCTTCTGAAGTAACTAGCAGTATTATTAACTAGTATAATTAGGTGCCTGACACCATTTCCACAAGATAGAGCATTCCATTTTCGTCACAAGAAGTCTTCCAGTCCCCCATTCTCTTAGGTGGGGGATAATTGTCCAGGCACCATTTCTCCGGAGCTACATACTGGTGTCAGGCACCATTCCTTTCCGGCATTCCCAGCATCATTTCCGACTGATAATTAGCAATAGACTTAATGTAAATAGAATGATATAATAAACTCAACTGTAGTAGGTGTGCTGTGGGTGATAACAAATTATTACTGGAGATATCTGGTATGATGGATAACAAATTGAAGCCATTAAATGATAAAATTAATAAAATCCAAGTTGATATGAATAATGGTTTAAAAAAAATTAACGAGATATTGGAGAATGAAATCAAGACAGATTTAAAGCTTCCAGCTGAAAATTGCCTTTCCATCTGCCATACGTTATGAGGCAAAGATTCTCATTTTAAAGTGAGATTCTTCGAGCTATAATTCAGCTTTGCTGAATTTGCTCTCAGAATGACAAAACTTGCTTAGAATGACATTCTTTTAAGTCAGGTTCCTGGCACCATTTTCCACCTTGCTGAATTTGTGTTCTCGGAATGACAAAACTTGGTGCCTGGCACCATTGCGTAGTTGTTGAACATAGCGAAAAGCTTCAGAAAATATCTTAAGATTAGGTCACTACAAAAGATAAAGTTTCTATAATAGATTGGAGAATATCATGTCAGAAGTTAATGCAATATCGAATCTTGAACAGCGGAATATGAATGTAAAGTCTAGTAAAAAGGCGAATGCAAATAAAGTCAATTTCTCTTCTTATCTGGGAGAGTCTTGTACTATGGATGACGTTTTTGATAAGGCTGCAAAAAAATATAATGTATCTGTTAACTTACTAAAGGCTATCGGAAAGACAGAATCCAATTTTAATCCCAATGCTGTATCAAAATGTGGAGCACAAGGTGTTATGCAGCTTATGCCAGCAACGGCAGCAGGTCTTGGAGTTAAAGATTCCTTTGATGAAGAACAGAATATTATGGGTGGTGCTAAACTTATTTCTGATTTACTAAAGAAATACAACGGAGATACTAAATTAGCTCTTGCTGCTTATAATGCTGGGAGTGGAAATGTTGCCAAATACGGAGGAATTCCTCCTTTTAAAGAAACGCAGAATTACGTAGTAAAAGTAACGAATTATATGAATCAAAACTTTGATACTAGCATAGCGGTTGAGCCATCCAGAATCCCGAGTCAGTTAAATAATGGGGACTCAAATCAAACAATGGGAATCCAGACCAAGGCAACACCAGTTACGATTATTCAAAAACCTGTATCAGTTGAGAATTTAGCTCAAAGTTATGATGATATCTTCTCATATCCGGATTATCTAAAGTTATTAGATTACATACTGGAAGAGAATAAAGAAAAAGAATCAGATAGGGAGAAAGAAGCAGCAGATAACAATTACTTTGCATCTCTACAGATTAATTATAATATTCCAGTAATGAACTTAAAAATGTGATTCTTCGAGCTATAATTCAGCTTTGCTGAATTTATTCCAAGAATTATAATGCCAAATAGCGCCACAATGAATGAAAGGGATTCTTCACAAATATAATGCCAAATAGTATCACAACGAATGAAAGGGATTCTTTGTAAATTCAACTTCGCTGAATTTTTGCTCAGAATGACACACTTTCATAGCAATGACAATATCAAACTTTAAGCAGAGAGCATCAGTTCCATGTGCTCTCTGCTTGTTTACTTTATAAAAAAAATACTATATAATATTGTTTAAAGTATAAACGGGAACAAAAAATTCGAAAAAGTTATGATAGGAGCCAAGATGCAGCTTAATAATTATAATAAGAATAAAATATCCTTAGACGAACTCCAAGCCTTATATGGTATAAAAGATTATACTAATCTAGTAAATCTGGTCAATACTTTAACAGAGGAAGGGCACCTATCACCTATAAAGAGCAGTAAATCAAATGGTAAGAAGCCTCCTCTTTTCAATAGATATCATATTATAAAGAAGCAAGAGGATGTAAGTAAATTAACAGAGGAATTACTTTATCAGCTAAATCCTATGTTAAAGAATGATTATTATTTAAAAAATATTGAAGTATATAAATCAGATAGGCCCTATGTCAGGTTATTAAATGATTTCTTTCAAAATCACAAAGAAAGCTTACAAAATGCCGTTTCCTATAATGAACGCAGTTTTGAAATCTGGGGAAGAGAGAAGTTCCTGCTAAGAGAAGGTGGCATTCGTATACTTAAAAATGTTGGCTTAAGTGAAGATGATTTAAATGTATATCCAACTACCGAGCCACTTGCTTATTATTCTAAATATAAGACCACTCCTCAAAAAATACTTATTCTTGAAAATAAAGATACCTTTTATAGTATGAGAAAGCATTTACTTGATGGTAATACAACTATATTAGGTGTTGATTTTGGAACGTTAATATATGGCAGTGGTAAAAGTATCTATAAATCTTTTAGTGATTTTACTTTTTGTGTTGAGCCATATTTAAGCGATGAAACAAATGAAATATTATATTTTGGCGATTTGGATTATGAAGGAATTATCATTTATGAAACTTTACAAGAATGTTTTCAAGAAAAAATAATAGTAAAACCATTTTGCCTTGCCTATGAAGTAATGTTAATAAAAGCAAAAGCTTATGAATTGCCATTTATGAAGGAAGGACAAAATAGAAATATAGGTTCCTCCTTTTTTGCGTACTTTAATAAGGAAATACAAGAGCAAATGAAATTAATTCTCAAGGAGAATCGTTATATACCTCAGGAAATTTTACAAATTGTTGATTTATAGGAGGAAAGCTGAAAGAATTTCATTCTCTCAACAGGAGATTTGCGCTACGCGCAAAGTCTCCAGATTTTGAAAGGGGCATGGTTATAAGCATGGAACTGGAGTTTCTAAAGAATTTTACAAAACGTATGAAAAGTATAGGTTCCTATGCATTGCTATTTAAAAATAGTATGCAAAGGTACCTGGAAGAATTATGGATTTGATAACTTATATGAACAGACCAATCTCATCTTTTCTATCTTATTATTTATCATGGAACAGTCTTTGAAGGATGAAATATGCACTATGGATGATATAGGTAGTTTTATTGACGTCATTAATATGGCTTATCTAAAAAAGCCTCTTTCCTATGCTCAATGTAAAGAGCTGGGGGATTTTGTTGTGAATGTAATCCTTTGTGATGAAGGACGAGCTATGTATTTTCAGGGGTTTGACTATGATTTAGGAGATTATAAGCAGATACATATCAGCTTTATTGCAAATAAAATCGTTTATGCAGGTGGAGATGTGAAAAGGACCTCATATTATCTTACAGATGATGGATATAATCTACTGCTATCTACATTAGAAGTAGAAGAGAATATGAAGCTAACCATTCAAGAGATGATTTTTAAACTGCATTTGGAGAAGGCTACCTATGATAAAGCAGTAGATGACATAAAGAATATTTTTAATTTATTACGAATTCAATTACAAAGAATGCAAGAAGCCATGCGGAGGATTCGGCAAAACGCACTTCAATTCTCTGTAAAGGAATATAGTCAGATACTAGGGGATAATTTATCTACCATAGAAAATACCAAGAAAAAGTTCCTGGGGTACAGGGAGCATGTTAAGAACCTTGTAGAAAGTTTAGAAAAACGTGATATTCATGTTGAAAAATTAGATAACAAAGAAGCAGGAAACCTTAAAAATCTAAAAATAATTGAAGGTTATCTAAATAGGGCATTGGATGAGCACCAAAAAATATTGTCTTCTCATTTTGATTTAAAAGCATTATATACGAAAGAGCTGGAAACCTTATCTGAAATGTCTTTAATCAAGCGCTTTTCCATTCGGAATGACTTATACGATAAAATATTACAAAATGCAGAGAAATTGGATAATTTAGATTTATTTCTACGCCCGTTATTTAATCGTGAAGCAGATAAAACCTACAATATAAATAAAGCCTTTGAATATCAAAAAGTAATTCGGGCTAAGGACATAGAGGAATCAGAAAGATTAGAAGACTTTGATGATGAAGCCTGGGTAAATGAACAGAATGAGAAATTAAAGGAAAGGCTTCGTATTTATAAAGAGAGCCTGTTATGTATTCTTGAATACGTTTTCCAGTATAAAGGGATTTCCCTTTGCCACTTGATGGAAGTCATTACAGAAGCGGATAAAAAACGTTTATTACCCAATGTTGAAATATTTCGTGAGGTTATGGTAGAGCTATTAAAAAATAGAATCTTTGATATCAATTCTTTGGAAAAGGAAAAGCAAGAGCATTTTTTAGAAAATTCAAAAGGATTTCAGGTGAATTTGTCCATTCTTGAAATCATGGAAGAACATAAAGAATTAAGTCAAATAAAAACCTTGGAAGTAAGACGAAGTAATGATGATAAGATTATTACCTTATCTAATGTTCCTAATGAAGCAGGTGAATTAAAAAGGATACGCTGCACCAATGTTGAATTCTTGATAGGATAAGGATGTAGATGCTTAATCTGTAACAAAATATAGAGTTTATGTTTAAGTAACAAGATTGTAAATATTACAACATGAAATAGATTTTTTAATATATCTGTGACAGTGAAGATGGAATTATGCTTTGGCAGACATATCAAGCTCTATAGGTAATAAACTGTAAGATATTTGCAACTCATATATAAGTTGTAAGTGATGAAATATGAAGCAACATGAAATACATTTTTCAAAAGAAATGAGGGATACCATGGCATATGAAGTAGAAGAGATAACTTTAAGTCAGAAAATCTTTTACTATTTGATACAATACCGAGAATTAAAAGAAGAAGAGGAACGAGAATTATACAAAGCTTATACAGAACAGGAAAATGTTATGAACCTGGTAAAAAGACAAGGTGAGGCAGCAGATAGTAATATTGAACGATACGGCAATGCAATCTATTTAATACCCAAGGAAGACAATGATTATCTGGGATATTCGAAAGCTTTACTAAAATCCACACTATGCAAATCCACTGCTACAGATAAAGATTATTACCTTTCTCAATTTGTAATTCTAACTTTACTTGTAGAATTTTATGATGGGCAAAGCAGTACAAGCAAAGCAAGAGATTTTATGAAGGTAGGCGAACTATTAAACTGTATTTCGGATCGGTTAAAAGAAGGAGCAAAAAAGCATCTGGAAGAAGAGGAAGAAGAGGGAGAAAAAAGTGGTTTAGCTTTTGAAAATATGTTAGAAGCCTACGAAGCCTTAAGAAGTGAAGAAAGGTCCCATGCGAAAACCACAAAAGAAGGTTTTATCTATAACATACTTAACTTTTTGCAAAAGCAAGGACTCATTGACTATATTGAGGCTGATGAAATGATTATAACTACGAAGAAGTTAGATCATTTTATGGACTGGAACCTATTAAACAAGAACAACTATGATCGTGTATTAAGAGTATTGGGGGTGAAGGAAGATGAGCAAGATTAATTGCTTTCGTATTATTAACCTAAATTATAATAACAATGCTATACGGGTTGAGGATGAAACCTTTAACCTGGATGGAGAAAGTACTCTTCTTTCCTTACAAAATGGCGGTGGAAAGTCTGTTTTAGTTCAGATGTTAACGGCTCCTTTTGTCCGAAAACGATATCGGGATACCACTAATCGTCCTTTTTCCAGTTATTTTACTACGAATAAACCTACTTTCCTGTTAATAGAATGGGTTTTGGATGGTTCTGCAGGTTATGTCCTTACGGGCATGATGGTAAGAAAGAAACCAGAGGATAAGGATGATAATAGCAATGAAGAACTGGATATGGTGAACTTTATCTATGAATATAAGACACCAAATGACGCTGATATTCATGAAATTCCTGTTGTTGAGGTAAAAGGGAGGGAAAAAAGCCTAAAAAGTTTTTCTGCTTCTAAGCAAATATTTGAAAACTTAAAAAAAGAGAAAGGCCGAAAATTTCAATATTTTGATATGAATCAGTCCTCTCAGCAAAAACAATATTTTGAATTGTTAAAAGAGTACCAGATTAATCATAATGAATGGGAATCCATTATAAAAAAGGTAAATCTAAAAGAATCCGGGCTATCCGAATTGTTTAAAGATGCCAAAGATGAGGCTGGATTAGTTGAAAAATGGTTTCTTCCGGCTATAGAAAGTAAATTGAACAATGATCAGAATCGAATGAAAGAATTTGCCAGCATACTGTACAAATTCATTTTACAGTATAAAGAAAATCAATCAAAGATTCAGCGAAAGGAAAAGATCCAGCTATTTAAGGAGGATGCTTCCGTAATTCAAGAAAATACAATACATTATGTTGAAGAGAAAGACAATACAAGCCTATATGAGGAAAAAATTGCTTATCTAAGAAAACATTTGCAAGAATTATTGGCGGAAGCTACAGAAAGATATGAGGAAACAGAAGAAGAACTTCAGAAAAGGGAGGATAAGATACAATCTATAAACTATGAGGAATCCTCCTATCATGTATACTGTCATATGGAGGAAAAGGAAAGGCTTACGAAAGAGTTAGATATACAGAGGGAAGAAAAAGCGCTAATTCAAAAAGAAATCGATAACCTTACCTTTAAGCTAAATACCTTCCATTGTGCAAGGCTGTATGATGATTATAAAGATATATCGAAAGATGTTTTATATCTGGAAAACAAGTTAGAAGTATTAAAGAATGAAGAAAAGGATTTGTTACCTGAACGAAATAAAATTGGATATAATCTTCGAATTCACTATGAAGAAGAATATGGAAAAGAAAAAAATCATATTCTTGAACTGGAAGAATTCCATAGCAAAAAGCAGGGGGAAAAAGTAAGCCTTTCCAGCAAGGAAGAAAAAGAACAAAAAGAACTGGGAGAGCTTGGCAGGCGTCTGGGAATATTTCAAGCCAATGTAAATGCCTTTGATAAAGTAGAAATGGATTTTAATAATCGATATAGAACTAATTTAGGTAGAAATATTCTAAGGGTTTACGAAGAAGGAACCTTAGAAATTTTATCTGGTAATTTTGAAGAAGCCTACCATTCTTGTGTAAGTGAACTAACACATCTAAAAGAGAAGAAGAAGCAAATAGAGGAAAATATAACTTCCTGCAGCAGGGATATTGAAGATAAAAGCAGTGAGCTTGGGGGCCTGAATAGTACCTTGCAAACTCGTTTCAAACAATTTGAAGATTATAACTTACAATTGGAAACTCGAAAGGATATTTTACGATTTATTGGTCTGAAAGAAGAAAGCTTATTTGATTTAGCAGAGGTATTACAGACCTTTGATAAAAAGTTAAAGGACCTAAATGAAATAAAAAGGTCTATTCAACGTGAAAAAGAAGATTTGGAAGAGGAATACAAGAAACTGGAAACTGGCAAGGTATTAGAACTTCCAAAGGATTTTGGAGAATTATTAGATAAAAATGATATTCCTTATGTATTTGGTATGGACTGGTTAAAGAAAAACAGTAATACCCAGGAAGAAAATCAAAAACTTCTAAGCCAAAATCCAATGATACCCTATAGTATCATTATGAGTGAAAGGGAACTGAACAAACTTGCAGAAAGCCAGGTAGACTTTTTTACTTCATTTCCCATTCCAATTATAAAAAGAGAAAATCTTGCCAATAATAATGAATCAAGTTCTTCCTGTCTTTATCGAAGTGAGCGCCTTAGCTTCTTTGTAGTGTTTAATCATCATTTACTAAATGAGGAGGGCTTAAAAGCACTGCTGCTAAAGAAAGCTTCCAATATTGATAAATGTAAGAAGCAGCTGCTGCAAAAAAGCGAAGAGATAAAGGAGTATGAAGGTAAACGTAATCAGATACAGTACCAGTCTGTTAATGAAGACGATTATAAGGAATGTAAGAAAACAATAGAAGAATTGCGAGAGAAAATAGAAGAATTGGAAAATGCCATCTTTACTTTAAGAAACCGTAAGGGAGAATTGTCTAAAGAAAAAGATAATTTAGATAAGGAAATAACCGGTAGAAGTGAACAGGAAAGCTTTGTTAAAAATGAAATTTATGATTTTAAAAATTTATGTAAGTCCTATGAAGAATATATTGAGAATAGAACAGAGATTGAAAGAACAGAAAAAGCTCTCAATCAGCTTGGAGAAAGTATAAAAGAAAATAAATTAGTACTACAAATCATTCTCCAAGAGATTCAGGATACTATTACAAACAGAGAAAGAGTATTAATAAAACTAGAAAAATTACAGCAAAAAGTTAATTTCTTTCAAAATTATAGGGAAGGGGAGCTTCTTTCTAAAGATATTGAAGATTTGGAGGCAAGATTTGAAGCCATTACTAAGAATATTAGTGAAAGCCAATCCCAGTTAGAAGAAGATCTTCAAAAAGCAAGGGAGCGTTTTTTAAAGGCTCAGGAAAGATTATTGACGAAAGCTGCCCAAGTTGGTTTAGAGGAGCAGGACTATATTCATGTTGTTATTGATGACTATTTGGAGAAGGAATGTCTTACAGAGCAAAAGGACAAGGAGCATATCTTACAGGATACAGTTGAAAAAATCAACGGCTTAACTACGAATATTGCAGTGAAAGACAGTAAAATAGAAACTACTTTTGAACGAATGGAAGAACAATTCCATACCAGGGAGTTATGTCCCAGAAATCAGATTATTGACTTAGAATTTAAAAAACGCATCCGCCTTATTCGTGTAGAAATAGATGCTGCAAAACTGAAACAAAAGGAATATGGCCAAAAGGTAAATAGCTATCAAAATAATCTATCTTCTCTTGCTGAATTTAATAACTTAACAACAGATAAAAGCTTTGAATTTGAAGAAGAGCTATTAAGCTTTGGAAGTGTAAAGGGCATAGAAGAATTAAGTAACCAAGACCTTGTGAATTTTCGTGGTAAATTAATAAGGGATTATCGTGTTTCTCTAAATGCTGTGCAAAAGAAGAGAGAAGAATTGCTAAAACTATTCGATTCTATTTCTCATAAAACCTCATATGAGGAAGAGTTTTTCCAAAAACCCATAGATACCTTAATTAGTCTTGTGGATGCACCGAAAATATTATTAGAACAATTGGATATTATTCTTGCTTCTTATGTGGCATTAATTGAAAAGCTGGATGTGGATATAGCACTTATTGTTAAGGAAAAAGAGAAAGTTCTTGAGATGCTGTTAGATTATGTAAGTGATGTTCACAAGAACCTGGGCAAAATCGATAAGAATTCATCCATTACTGTCAGGGGCAGAACAATTAAGATGTTAAAAATAAAACTGCCGGTATGGGAAGAACAAGAAACCATATATAAAACGAGACTGGAAGAATTTATTGAAACTACTACAAATCAAGGCCTGAAGCGATTAGAGCAGAACGAAAATATAGAAGAAATGCTTGGTACATTGATTACCACCAAAAATTTATATAATACCATTGTTGGTATCGGAAACATTGACATTAAATTATATAAAATTGAAGCACAAAGAGAATACCCTATTAGCTGGGCTCAAGTAGCAAGAAATTCTGGCGGAGAAGGCTTCTTATCTGCTTTTGTAATATTATCAAGCCTGCTATCCTATATGCGCAGAGAGGATACGGATTTGTTTTATCAGCAGGTAGAGGGTAAAGTCTTACTAATGGATAATCCATTTGCCCAGACCAACGCTTCCCATCTTCTGATACCACTGATGGATATTGCTAAGAAAAATAATACCCAGTTAATCTGCCTTACCGGTCTTGGTGGAGAATCCATTTATAACCGATTTGATAATCTATATGTGTTAAATCTTATGGAGTCCGGACTACAAAAAGATGTTCAGTATCTAAAGGGAGAACACATCAAGGGGGAAGACCCAATATTAACTATCTATGCATCTCAGGTGAAAGTAGAGGATGCAGAACAAATGGAGCTGCTGTTTTAGCAGGGTTATATAGCTTAAGGCGGGGAATACTATAGTAAAAGAAGTTGACAATCCATCCATGCACGGTTTGCCAATGCCACCAGACGGGGAATACTATAGTAAAAGAAGTTGCGACATGCTTAAAGGAGTTTAAGGATATGATAGATTTAGAACGTGTAAATGCATATATAAGCCAAGTGGAAGATTCCGAAACCATAACATTCAAGCCGGTAAGTAAAAAATTAAAAGTTGGGTTAGACCTTGGAACAGCATACATTATTATCGTTGTATTAGATGAAAAAAATAATCCAATTGCCTGTGAAAAACAAGCTGCCAGTGTTTTAAGAGATGGTGTAGTAGTTGATTATGTAGGTGCACTTCGAATCGTAAAAGAGCTCAAAGGGAAATTAGAAAAGCGGTTGGAATGTGAGTTAAAGAATTGCGCAATTGCAATGCCGGCAGGGACGGAAAGTAGTACGAAGACTCATAAGTATATTGCAGAAGGAGCTGGTTTTGAAGTCGTTAATATTCTGGATGAGCCAACTGCAGCCAATTCCATTTACCAGATAAAGGACGGAGCGGTTGTGGATATTGGAGGAGGAACAACTGGTTTAGCAATTTTTAAAGATGGTAATGTGATTCGAATTGAGGATGAACCAACTGGCGGTACTCACCTTTCCTTAGTTTTAGCTGGTAATTATCATATTCCATTTTCAGAAGCAGAAAAGATAAAACAGGATTACTCCAAACATGTGGAAATTCTGCCAATAGTGAAAGCTGTTGTTGAAAAGATGGCGTGTATCATTAACAAATATATAGATAAACAGCAGACAGATACTATCTACCTTTGCGGAGGAACCTGCTGTTTAACAGGAATTGAACAAATTATAGAGAAAGAGACTGGTGTACCTACAATAAAACCCAAGAACCCATTCCTTGTAACTCCTACAGGAATTGCTATGAATTGCAAGATCTGACAGCAAGGGGAAATGAGAAGTAATTGAAAGTTTTATAAAGGAGGCGAGGCATCATGATTTTAAGCGTCAGCCGAAGAACCGACATTCCCAATTATTATTCCGACTGGTTTTTTAATCGTATAAAAGAGGGGTTTCTCTATGTACGTAACCCTATGAACCATCACCAGGTTAGTAAAATATTATTAAACAAAGATATAGTTGACTGTATTGTGTTTTGGACAAAGAACCCGTCAAAGATGATACCAGGATTATCTCAATTGGCTGGATATTCCTATTATTTTCAATATACCCTTAATGGATACGATAAATCCATTGAGAAGCATGTACCGGATTTGGATGAATCCATAGATATTTTTAAAAATTTATCTTGTAAAATAGGAAAAGAGAAAGTCATATGGAGGTATGATCCTATCTTTATTAGTGAGAAATATTCACTTTCTTCACAGATAGAAAGATTTCGCTATATTCTTGAAAGAATAGCATCATATACGAATACTTGCATAATTAGTTTTATTGACATGTATGTTAAGAATACTTTCCGTCTGCAAGATATACGTCAGCTAACCAATGATGAAATAAATGAATTTTCTAAAGCAATATCACAAGAAGCAGAAAAGCATAGCATTAAAATCAAAACTTGTGCAGAAACAGTGGATTTAGATTGTTTTAATATACAACATGGAAGCTGTATTGATAAGAAAACAATTGAAGAGATAATTGGGTGTCAGATAAGTGGAAAGAAGGATAGTGGTCAACGCTTAGAATGTGGATGTATGGAAAGCAGGGAAGTAGGCAGTTACAATTCGTGTCTTAACGGCTGCATTTATTGTTATGCCAGTTATGATGAAGCTTCAGTAATAAATAATATGAAAAATCATGATGACTGAAGCTTCATCATAACT
>CALDJN010000075.1 GCA_937901695.1 uncultured Anaerocolumna sp. | reverse complement strand
GCTTCATCTGATACATTTGTATAATATTCTAATTGATGATTTTCATTGATCTCCTTATTAAATTCATATATTAGTTTATTATCAGCATATGTAAAATCCGTATCTAATGCAATTGGTTTTCCATCTAATTTAACTGTTTTCGTATCTAAAGCCAGACCTGACGGTATGGTATCAATTATTACTGCATCAGGTATTCTTACATTATTTTTATTTATGACTACTTCCCATCTTATTCTCTTGCTTTCACCCTCGTAAACACCATCTTTAAGCACAAAATCAACTTTAGTATTTACAGTAGCTTCATTTGATACCGACGTTTTACCATCCTGAAAAGTTGCTGTTGCCTGATTTTTAAAGTATACTGTATCATCTTCCTTAACAAACATGGAAGTATCTACTTTTGTTCTAAATGTTAATATATAAACTTCATTATCCGTGGTATTGATTTCATCAATAAAATGATATGAAAGCTCATTATTTTCTTCATCCCATTGTACGCTTCCTCCATTAAATTCTGATCCACCTAATGTAATGGAAGCAGAGCGTTCTATGTAAGTCTGCCCTTCTTGTATAATATCTTTAATTACTACATTAGAAATTGGTTTTCTGTATGGAGTTGTTTCTGGTGTTATTTGTATACTCCATGTAATTTCATTCTTACTAGTTTCATAATCACCTGTTTTTACAAGTTTTATATCGGCTGTCTCGTCAACTTCTTCAAAATCAACACGAATATTTGTAGTTAAGCCACCGCCTAATTCAAATATAATTTCCTTTGGTCCGCCAGTTCCTATGGCTACTTCATCAAATTCACTATATACATAAAAGTATCCAAATCTATCATATAATTTATCTGGATTATTTATCTCCTCTTTAAATTGATAAGTTATGGTATTATCCGTTTTTACGTGAACAATAGCAACTATACGATCTGCATCTAAAATGCCATCTCCATCGGTATCTATTTGTCCATCTATTAAATTAATAGTTTGCTCGTTTATGATATCTATTTCTGATGGAATAGTCAGCGTATAAGCTTTTGTAGTATCGACGTATTCTTCATCCGGGATTGCATATGAGTATTTCAGCAAAATCCTTGAATTCGCCTTTACTTTTCCTACAAAATCATTTTCATTTTCATCTTTAATCTCAATCTTATTAATATACCCTATAGCTGAACCGGTTGTTACAATTGCAGGACCAGTAACTGTGCTGGCATTAGAACCTGTTTCGGTTTGAACCTCCCCGTTATTCTCTGCCGCGTAGGTATTATTACCAAACGAAGGTAATATCATCTGTACTAACATTGCAATTATAAGTAAAAATGTTAATTTACTCTTAAATCGCCGCTTCTTACTTTGTTTTGCCATACTTTCTCCTCTTCTATCTTATTTCTATATAATTCAGGAAATAAGGTACTTTAGATATACATTTATAAGAATGTAATCACTAGTACCTTTTTCCCAGTTAGGAAATATTATCTACTATAGAATCATTTCTTTCTATCCGTTTTTTGTTTAACTATGTACTGTTTTTTGCTATTCCTATTTGATTTGGGTTCAAGTCATGCATATAGGTTAGACATAATTATTAACTTTACAGTAATTCTCCATTTGACTTTATCACTTTTTTATACCAGTAAAATGAGTCCTTTTTATATCTATCATAGCTTCCTTTTCCAAAATCATCAGCATCTACATAAATGAATCCATATCGTTTGCTGATTTCTGATTTAGAACAGCTGATTAAATCAATAGGTCCCCAGGTTGTATAGCCTATAATTTCAACTCCATCATGAATTGCTTCTTTCATCTGGGCTATATGCTGCTTTAGATAATCAATCCTATATTGATCATGAATGGTTCCGTCACTTTCCAAAATATCTTTTGCTCCCAAGCCATTTTCAACAGGGAACAATGGCTTCTGATACCTATCATATAATTTATTAAGGGCAATTCTAAATCCAATTGGATCGATTGGCCAGCCCCATTGGGATAATTTCAGATAAGGATTTTTTATCTGACTAATTAATATACCGGATATATCTTCACTATCCGGACGGTCTTCCGCTATATATGTCATATAGTAGCTAAAGGCTATAAAATCAGCTGTATTATTTTTAAGAATTGCATCATCTTCTGGTTCTTTTTTGATGCTTATATTATTTTCTTCAAAATAACGGTTCATATAGGAAGGATATTCACCTCTAACCTGAACATCCGGGTAAAATAAGTTTAAATGATCTTCTTTTAATGCCTGTAATTGGTCTTCCGGCTTACTGGAAGCAGCATAGGTTTCCAACCTACATATCATACAACCTATTTTGGCATCCGGTATTATATGGTGTCCGGCTTTCATTGCTAATGAACTTGCTACAAATTGATGATGGGTAGCCTGATAAGCAGCCTGTTTTTTACTTACTTTTAATTTATCTTCTAAAATTCCAGCCCCAGTATATAAGCTTGTTAAGCTCATATTCATTTCATTAAAGGTAATCCAGTACTTAACTTTATTTTTATATCTTTCAAATAAGGTTTGTGCAAATTTAACATACAAATCAATCATTTCTCTGCTTTCCCAACCATTATATTTCTGGGTTAAAGTGATAGGAATTTCATAATGAGATATGGTTACTAAAGGTTCTATATTATATTTTTTTAATTCATCAAAAATATCATCATAAAACTGTAATCCTTTCTCATTTGGCTCTTCTTCTAAACCAGTTGGAAATATTCTTGGCCAGGAAATAGACATTCTAAATACTTTAAAGCCCATTTCTGCAAATAATGCAATATCTTCCTTATATCTGTGATAAAAATCGATACCCCATCTTTTAGGAAATAATTTGTCAGAGTCTCCTTTTAGATATTCTTCTAACTGTTTGGAATTCACGTCAAACGTAAAATCTTTTCCCTCAGAATTTGGTTCAAAAACTGCAAAATCAGATGTGGATAATCCTTTATTATCTTCTTCATAAGCTCCTTCTATTTGGTTTGCAGCGGTAGCACCTCCCCATAAAAATCCTTCAGGAAACCTTTGATTATTATACATTTTTAAATCCTCCTATTTTATAATTTTTAATAGTTCATCTTTTCCAGATAATACTTTATTTTTATTAGTTGCTATCACATCCATATAGTCCTGTGAATTTGTAACAATTACTGGTGTGAGCAAATTAATTTTCTTAGCTTCTATTGCTTTAATATCAAATTGTAATAGGGCATCACCCCTTTTAATTGCCTGACCTTCCTTTACATACACTTCAAAATGTTCTCCATTTAGTTGTACGGTTTCTAATCCTATGTGTATTAATAGTTCTAATCCAGTATAAGATTTCAGTCCTATGGCATGTTTTGTATTTGGAACCATAGAAACGATTCCATCAAAAGGTGCCGTTACAAGGCCATCCTTAGGCATAATAGCAACACCATTTCCAATAATACCATCTGAAAATGTAGCATCAGGAACTTCTGATAATGGAACAACTTTACCATTAATAGGGCTTATAACAGTCTCCTGTATATTTAAACTTTCCTTCGTCATATCAGTGGATTCTTCATTTCCTTCTTTTACATCATCGAATTTCCAAATGTATGTAATGATAAAGGAGCTGATAAAACTGATTCCAATACCGATTAAAATATATACCAGATTAAGTGAATTTTCTGCATTTACATATAAAGGGAGAGAAGTTATTCCTGGAACTGCAAATCCATAAGCCTTTACATGAAATAGTGTGATAAATCCTCCTCCTAAGGCACCACCAATTAATACACTATAAAAAGGCTTCTTTAGTTTTAAGGTAACACCATATATAGCAGGTTCGGTAACACCTAATAATGCTGAAATACCAGTAGATGCTGCCATAGATCTGAATTTTTTATTCTTGGTTCTTGCAACAACTCCAAATACGGCACCTGCCTGTGCAATATTTACAATGATATTAATTGGAAGAAGGAAGGGATCATACCCCAGTTGTGATATACTTTGTAATGCTCCGGGGAAAAATGCATAATGCATTCCCGTCATAATAATTATGGGCATTAGTCCGCCTGCAATAATACCTGCTATTGGTCCTGTATTTTCAGTTAGCCAGGTAAAAATACTTTGAATAAAGATTCCTGCATAATTTCCAATTGGTGCTATAACTATTAACTCAATAGGTACCGTAATTAATAGTACAAGAACAGGTGTCAAAATTATTTTAAGTAGATCAGGAACTCTTTTATTAATAAAGTTATAAATATGGCTCATGATCCAAACGCCTAGAATAGCTGGGATTACTGAGCCGCTATAGTTTACTACAGGAACGGGTATTCCAAAAAATGAGAATGCAGTGATTTCACCAGCAGCTACTGCACTTACCATAGTAGGATATAGTAGTACCCCTACTAAAGATAATGCTAAAAATTCATTTGTTTTAAACTTTCTTGCAGAAGTTATGGCAACCAAAAAAGGAAGGAAGTAAAAAGGAACATCTGAAATCATGTAAATGATGTTATATTCTGTACTTTGTGCAGATATAAGGTTAAGTACAACTAAAAGGACAAGTATACCTTTTAGTAACCCGGCTCCTACAATAGCAGGCAGAATCGGATTAAATACGCCAGATATAATGTCAATTAAAGCATCTATGACTTTTGTTTTTTTCTTAGGGCTATTTGATGCTTTACTTTTATTTTGGTCAACTAATAGATTGCTAAGTTCGTCATACACCTTAGAAACGTTGTTTCCTATAATAACCTGAAATTGTCCGCTTTGAAATTGAGAACCCAGAACTCCCTCTATAGAAAGGAACTTATTCGTATCCACTTTCTTTTCGTCTACAAGGTTAAATCTTAATCTTGTAATACAATGCCAGTATTGGGTGATATTATTTTCTCCACCGCAAGCTTCAATAATTTGTTGTGCTGTATTTTTATAATTCATAATAACCTCGATTCCGGCGCTTTAGCGCCTTTTTAATAACGATAGCAATTTGTGCACCAGCACAAATTGCTGATTGAAAAAAAAGCTTGCTTTTTTCAATCTAACCTCGATTCTGGCGCTTTAGCGCCTTTTTAATAACGATAGCGATTTGTGCACCAGCACAAATTGCCGATTGAAAAAAAGCTTGCTTTTTTCAACCTAACCTCGATTCCGGCGCTTTAGCGCCTTTTAATAACAGTATCAAAGCAATAAAAAAACCCAAATATTAAACACTACCTTTCCATAAAGGTAATTCATTAATATTTAGGTTATGCCTGATCGTATCAGTGACACTCCTGATATTTCGTTATTCAATTGACTCATGTTTATATTGTAATATTACCCTTTCAATATGCATAACCAGATACACGATTTCATCTTCGCATATGTTCCAGTTATATTGATCCTTTAGCAGCTTTTGAATTTTTAATGCGCATTTATAACTTTTTGTATATTTATCTTTTATAATTCCATACAATGAATCATCTAATTCTCCAGAAACCATTTTATTATTTTGGAGTCGTATAACAAGATAACATATATGGGTTATAAATCGACTATCATTAATCGTATTTTCGTTTAATTTAATATGATAATGATAGTTTACGATATCAACAATTTCGTTGACTATTTCAGTGATTTTAATTGTTTCCTGCATGTCTTGATTCTCATATTGTGCATTTACAAAATGAAGTGCAATCATAGAGGCTTCATCAATAGGTAATTCTACTTTAAGTTCCTTTTTGACTATTTCTATTGCCATTTTACCTACTTGATATTCCGTTGGATATAAATGAGGTATCTCCCACTTCAAAGGACTTTTTATTATAATATTCTTTTTTACTCTGTCAACAGAAAATTTAATATGGTCTGATAAAGTGAGTAAAATGGATGGATTAATTTTTCTATTTATCATTTTAGAACCTTGTGAAATAATACGTTCTGTAACGTCAATTATATTAATAGGTATATCTTCCATGAGCTTTAGAAACTTATCTTTGTTTTCTACTTTATATATTTTATGTATTGTGCTTTCTTCGATATACTCTCCTTTCTTTCTATTGAATCCTACACCCTTACCTACCACAATTACTTCAATACCATTTTCGTCATTTGCCAATGCAATATTATTGTTTAGAGATTTTTCAAAAACAAGCAATTGTTATTCACCTCCATTCCTGGAAAATAAAAAAATCACCAACCATAAAAGACTAAGTATATTCTTAATCTAATTACTAGTGGTGATGCCTGATCGTATCAGTGACACGCCGTATTTAAGTGTCTTTATAGTATCATGGTTTTTTAATAATGTCAACAAATATTTTATAATAATGTATTAATTTTTATACATATTAAATAATCCATATTAATGTAAGGAAGGATTATGAAATAAGTATTGATTAAGGACGCTTTGCCTTGAAATTATGTAGAAAACTCAGAAAGTGCTAATCAAGTTTTTGTAATGACTTAATTTATGCTTTACAGGATAACGTGGTGTATATGATTAATTTTGCTACCTTTCCCTCGTGCGGCATGGCCTTGGTAGAGCCTCAAAGCGTATGACCCACATCGCAGAGGGCGATGCGTGTCACTGAGTCTCTAGTCGGCCATAAACAGCCTTCTCGGCCGGACTACGCAAAATCAATCATATACACCACGTTATCCCAATTTAATTTATTGTTAGTCATTACGAAAACCCAATTCACACTTTCTGAGTTCAATTTATGTTGTGAGGCAAAGCTGTTTATATAATAACCTAATTTCTAGAAGTAAGGCTGTATTATACTAAAAGAAGTTATTTCAAACAAGCTATCTATGTTAGATTTTATCGAATATATTGAGTTAATTAAAATAGTTTCTATTTTCCATCCTTGATGCTAAATACATATAAATATAGATTCTATAAATTTTGATATATTAATGCATGATGACATTTCTAAAAGTCATTATTCTAATATAGGATACCCCTTCTTTACACAACCCTAGGGTAAAGTATTCCATTTGTGATTATTTTTGTTACTTAGCTTGAAATATTTTTTAAGAATCTACTTTCCCAGTTGGAAGTACTAATTAGACTATATAGAGGGGGAATATTTTAGGCACAGTTCGAGCGTAGATATCCAGACTGTATCTATTATTATCCATCAAAGTTATTTAAGATACTAGTCTAATAGCTGAAAAAAATACTAAAAGATATTAATATTATCAAGTCTCGCTAAATTCTAAAAAAGTATTCCCTTATTTCAATACACAGCTTTGCCCTCATAAATCTAAATTGACCTTAGAGAGTAGACATGGGATATATTTCTA
>CALDJN010000074.1 GCA_937901695.1 uncultured Anaerocolumna sp. | reverse complement strand
GAGACGCACGAATTTTGGTCTCTGCTTTAAAGAAATTAGAGAAAAGGTGGAAAAGAACAAATTTTAGGAGATTTCCGAAAACACTCAGAAAATGAAATGCATTGTACAATTATGGGCATCATAAAAGCCTATAAAAGAAAAAACATGCAGGTATTTGAGAAAACTCGTGAAATATAGAATGGTTCACCGGCTATCTTTTAGCCGGTGTATCAGTGATTGGTTTCAACCGGAAGGTTGAACTGTAACATTTATTATACATCGTCAATACATCTGAAGAAGTTAAATTATGCAATGATATGCAAATTTAAATATTCATAGATTCCTTAATACAATTTACTAGTATTAACTACATATCTGCATCCCCTTACAATTGCCTATGAGCTCTAAAAACATTCTTTCATTATTTATTTCGTTTCCATATGTTAGAATTATCTTTATTTTGAAAATATCCCCTTACGCTTTGTTTACATTTGTTCGATTCCATTCCACTATCTAAAATAACCTCTACAAAACGAACAATTCTACCAGTTTTATTGACAATTTTCCATGGTATTTATATAATATGAACGTAAACGAACATAATAGATACATAGAGAATAGAATTCTATTTTATTTACAATACAGAGGAGTGAAGCAATGTTTGCAGAAGAGAGGCGAACCCGGATTATTAACATCATACGTGAGACAGGAACGGTTCAGGTGGAGCAGCTGGCAAAGGAATTGGATGTAAGTCTTATGACCATTCGACGAGATTTGGAAAAGCTCCGGCAGGAGGGTATCATTGAAAGGTGCCATGGCGGTGCCATCTTGAAAAGGGAAGTAGCCTATACGAAGAAACGGACATTGCAGATGGAGGAAAAGGAGAAAATAGCCGATAAGTGTGCCCAGTATGTTAAAAGAGGCAACACAGTCTTTTTAGATGCAGGTACAACCACTTACGAGATTGCCAAGCGAATTCGTGATATCCCTTCCATTACGGTTATTACCAATGACTTAGAAATTGCCATGCTGCTTATGGAATCAGATGTGAATCTATTGGTGTGTGGGGGAAATGTTCAGAAATCTACAGGAAGTATGCTTGGGGATTTTGCCAATCAGATGGTGGAGGAATTAAGAACAGAAATTGCATTTATAGGTGCAGCCTCCATAGACGATGAGTATAATGTTTTAACTCCCACCTCGAAGAAAGCAGCATTAAAACGTTTAATATGTAAATATGCCAACCGTTCCTATCTGGCAGTGGATCATACCAAGTTTGGAAAAGAGGCGCTAATTAAAGTCAATCATTTATCAGATTACTCCGGAGTTATAACCGATAAAGTTTTTGGTGAAGAAGATGATATATTAAAACAAAAGAAGATTAACATTATTCAGGTGTAAAGGAGGGGTTCCTATGGCACAATGTGTAGTTATAGCAGATGACTTAACCGGAGCCAATGCCACAGGCGTATTGTTAAAGAAACTTAGATTTACTGCGTATACTGTAATGAATGCGGAAAGGCTTGACTTGAAATTGCTGTCAGACACGGATTGTATTGTATATCCCACAGACAGCAGGGCAGTGGATGCAACGATAGCCTATAACCGTGTTTATAATGTAGTTAAATTATTGAAGGATAATAGCATAAAGCTATATTCCAAACGTATTGACAGTACTTTAAGAGGAAATTTGGGAAGTGAAACAGATGCATTTTTAGATGCATTATCCAATCAATCCATGGCTATGGTTGCGCCTTGCTTCCCACAAGCCAATCGTATAGTAGCAGGTGGGTACATGCTTGTGAATACAGTTCCTCTTCATAAAACAGAAGCTGCCATAGATCCAAAGACCCCTGTTCACACCTCTTATGTACAAGATTTATTTAAAGAACAGTCCAAATATCCGGTTGCTTCCTTACATATTAATGACATTATGTTAGGAAAAGAACATATAGCAGAAAAGATTAAAGAATATCAACACGCCGGTATACGAATCCTAATCTTTGATTGTATATCCAATGAAGATTTAGATATTATTGCAGATGGAGTAATAGAAAGCAACGTTCCATTTATAGCTGTTGATCCGGGCACCTTTACAGCAGCACTTTCAAGAAAGCTGATGAAGCAAAAGGAGGGTAATAGTAAAGTGCTGGTTACCATAGGAAGTGTAAATGGAGTAGCCAAAATGCAAATAGATGAACTGTTTCTTGCTCAAAAGGTATTTGGCGTATTTGTAAATGTGAAAGAACTGGTGGAAGGAGAAGAAAGAAGAACAGCTGAAATGAACCGTGTAGTGGAAGAAGTTATAAACAGTGGCAGGAACCAGGAAGTCTGTGCAGTGATAGGTAATGGTATTCTTCCTGAAAACCGTATTGACCTTACCCTATATGCTAGACGTTTTCATGTGGAAAATGAAGATATCAGCAATTTAATCAATGATTCCTTTGCTGAAATAACCTATCAGATTCTCCTTAGAAACCAGGCATTTAGAGGTTTATATTCCAGCGGCGGAGACATTACGGTGGCAATCAGCAAGAAATTTAATTCAGCCGGAATCCGTTTGCTGGGAGAGGTAGTACCTTTGGCGGCTTATGGGGAATTCATCGGCGGAGCCTTTGAGGGACTAAAAGTAGTCACCAAAGGAGGCATGGCAGGAGATAAGAATGCACTGAGCCAATGTATCCATTATTTGAAAGAACAGTTATATATGTAAGGTTTTCAAAAGGAACGTATAGATATAATATCCTCGTTAGGGAAGTCCAATGCTTCAGTAAGCGGTGGTAACCCCATTTCAGTAAGCGGTGGTAACCTCACTTTAGTAAGCGGGGGTAAGGACTTGCCTGTTTCAGTGGGAGTTCAAGTTCTTGCTCAAGTGCCACATAGTGGAAATAAGGTTATGAGCAAGTGGAGTAAGCAAATAAACTTGCCTGTAGGCAAGTGAAATATCTAATTTAACGATTTACAAGGAAAGGCAGGAAAATAACATGAGACCATTAATAGCGATTCCTATAGGCGATCCGGCAGGAATCGGACCCGAAATTGTAGTTAAGGCAATTATTAATAAAGATGTAATACAGGCAGCCCGATGTGTTGTCATCGGAGATAAGAACATAATAGAGGATGCCATTGGTTTTACCAAGGTACCATTAAAGGTAAATGTAATTGAACTTTCGGAGGATGGCATATATGAAGAAGGAATCTTAAATTTAATTGATTTACACAATGTG
>CALDJN010000073.1 GCA_937901695.1 uncultured Anaerocolumna sp. | reverse complement strand
GTAAAATACTTTTCTAAGGTAAAATACTTTTCTAAGGTAAAATACTTTTCTAAGGTAAAATACTTTTCTAAGGCAAAAGGGAGTTCCGAAATAGACGGGATATTTAGTTTCGGGACCTCTATTTTTCATGAATGATTTTAAAAAAGTAGTAAAAGACAAAATACTTTTATTGAAATTTAATCAATCATGTAGTATACTAGAATGTATGTTAGAACGGATTAAATTACCCCATATATTTTAAGCAATTGCAGTAATACGGGGCTTGTAATAGCAGTTTTATTAACCTATAGTATTTGATATTTTATTAGAAGCTGCTCAATATGCCTTCTTGCAATAGCACTTTATTAACCTATAGTCAAGTATATGAAAAGGAGAATTAAGAATGAATGAAGTATTACAACAAATTAAAAAAATTGGTATTGTTCCAGTAGTAAAATTAGACAGAGCTGAAGATGCAGCACCATTAGCACAAGCACTATGTGATGGAGGTTTACCATGCGCAGAAGTTACATTTAGAACAGATGCAGCAGAAGAAGCTATCCGTATTATGACAACTAAGTTCCCCAATATGTTAGTTGGTGCAGGTACGGTATTAAATACGGATCAAGTGGACAGAGCAATCAATGCCGGTGCAAAATTCATTGTAAGCCCAGGATTAAATCCTAAAACAGTAAAGTATTGTCAGGAAAAAAATGTTCCAATTACTCCCGGTACAGCAAATCCAAGTGATTTGGAAACTGCTATTGAATTAGGATTAGACGTTGTTAAATTTTTCCCGGCTGAAGCAGCAGGTGGTTTAAATATGATTAAATCCATGGCAGGCCCATTTGTTAATATGCAATTTATGCCTACTGGCGGAATCAATGCAAAAAATCTTACAACTTATTTAGATTTTAATAAGATTATAGCTTGTGGCGGTAGCTGGATGGTGAAAGATGATTTAATCAAGGCTGGTGAATTCGATAAAATCAGAGACTTAACAAGAGAGGCTGTTATAAGTATGTTAGGTTTTGAACTGCGTCATGTTGGAATTAATGCAACGGATGAGAATGAAGCGGATACTGTAGCAAACTCCTTTGAAAAGTTATTTGGATTTACAAAAAATGTTGGAAATAGTTCCATCTTTGCAGGAGCAGGAATTGAAGTTATGAAGAATCCTTACTTAGGTAAAAATGGACACATTGCCATTCAAACAAACTATATTGAAAGAGCAGTATATCATCTTGAATTACAAGGATTTCAATTCAATCAGGATTCTGCAAAATATGACAATAAAGGCAACCTAATGGCTATTTATCTAAAAGAGGAAGTTGGAGGATTTGCCGTTCATTTAGTACAAAAGAAATAGTCATCTGAATGAAATCCTTATAGGAGAATATGAAAATATGAATGAGAACAAAGAATTTGATGCACTTGCCTTCGGGGAAATATTACTAAGATTATCTGCACCTGTTAACGACCGAATCGTTTCCAGTAATGTCTTTGAAAAAAGAGCGGGGGGAGCAGAGCTAAATGTAGTATCCGGCATATCATTATTAGGGTTGCGTACAGGAATTATTTCTAAGCTTCCTAAAAATGAATTAGGTACTTATATTAAAAATAATATCCGCTTTTGCGGAGTAAGCGATGATTGGCTATTATATGATGAAGGCCCGGAAGCCAGATTAGGCATCTATTTTTATGAGTATGGAGTATATCCTAGAAAACCTACAGTTGTATACGATAGAAGGAATGCATCCATAAATACAATTAATCCTGACGATATATCAGAAGAAATTTATCATTCCACCAGATTATTTCATACAAGTGGTATATCTTTGGCATTATCTGAGAAGACACGTAGAACAGCAACAAAAATGATTAAAAAATTTAAAGCAGCAGGTGCTATTATATCCTTTGATGTAAATTTTAGAGCAAATCTTTGGACAGAAGCAGAAGCTAAAATGTATATCGAAAACATTCTTCCCTATGTAGATATTTTATTTATATCAGAAGAAACATGTCGCCGTACCTTTGGTAAGACAGGTGAGTTAACGGATATTCTAAAGGAATTTGCAAAAGAATATAACATTAAAATTCTAGCTTCCACAGAACGTAAAATTATAAGCCCTAAAAAGCACACCTTTGGTTCAACTATATATAATGGGGAAGAAGACAAAATATATAAGGAAGAGCCATATGAGAACATTGAAGTTGTAGACCGTATAGGAAGTGGTGATGCTTATGTATCTGGTGTCCTTTATGGATTATTAGCATATGATGATTGCCAAAAGGCATTAGAATATGGTAATGCCTGTAGTTCAGTTAAAAATACTATATTAGGTGATCTTCCATCCTCAGATAAAAAGGAAATTGATCGTATCATTGCTGCACATAAAAATATAGGTATTCAAAGCGAGATGAATCGTTAGGATTATAATGAATCCACGGTTATAGCTATTGATAATTCACTTCATAATTAGCTTTTTATTGTAATCACTAAATAGATAAATAAAATGGTATTGTTAATATATGTTGTTTATGTATAATATAAATAGAAACAAGTTTCCATAATAATCTAGTCTATTTTAATGAAAGGTAAAGGATAATTATGATTACACAAATTTATTCAATCCAAACAGCAAAAGAAGCAATTGATTGTATTAATGCAGGAGCTGATAGAATAGGAGTTCTTGTTGGACCCAAGGATGGACCTTTTCCTTGTGCAATTAGTGAAGAAACAGCTTTAGAGATTTTCACTGCAATAGGGGACAAGGCTGTAAAAGTTTTAATTTCAGTTCAGGACAATGAAAGAGATATTATAGCGCAAACAAAGAAGCTACAACCTGACGTGTTACATTTGTGCGCAAACTTTGAAGGCAGCCCGGAATTTCGCAAAAAGTTATATGAATATTTACCACAAGTTAAATTAATGGAAGCAGTAGGCGTTACTGGTGAAGAATCTATTAATGATGCAATAAGAAAATCTGAATTCGCAGATATATTAATTCTTGACAGTGTTTCTACCACAGTGCCAGGGGTTGGTGCTGCCGGAGTTACACATGATTGGAGCATTGACCGGGAAATTGTTAATCGTGTTCCTATACCGGTTATATTGGCAGGCGGACTTGGACCGGATAACGTAGAAGAAGCAATTCGTGCTGTAAACCCATTTGGTGTTGACTCTCTAACTAAAACCAGCGTGAAAGAAAATGGAAAACTATTATACAAGGACATCGAACTAGTACGCCAATTTTGTGAGAGGGCAAAAAATGCAGCCAAAAATTAATATGAAAGATTATGATATTATATGTGTTGGTGATTTATGTGCAGACTTAATTATTCCTTATGGTGAAGCGAAAAATACAATACATAATATTAAAAGTGATCCAACAAATATTAATGAGCAAAAGGTATCTTTTCGTAGTGGTGGCAGTGTAGGAAATGCTGCCAAAGTCCTTGGTAAGCTAAAACAGAATCCTATATTTATTACGAATGTAGGTAATGATCAGGTTGGAGATTTTTTAAAAAAGGAAATGGAAAGTAGTAATGTAAATATGAGCTTCTCCCAAACTGCCGATAAAGGTTCTGTTATCTGTATAGCAGTACTGGATGCTGGTGGGGATAGGACAATGTTTACCTGGATTCCGCCTTGGTCAGCATTAGATCATTATACTTCTAATAGCTTTTCTGAAGAACTTTATAAAAAACCTGCGATTGTATTTTCAAGTGGTATGTCACTAACCAATAATATAGAAAGCGGAAAAGCGTTGTTAGACTTTTTCAGGCGTATGAAAGAGAATCAATCTATATTAGTATTTGATCTTAATATTAGGGTGGAATCCTATGGATACCAGCCTAGGCGCCGCCAATTATTTAATGAGGTTTTACAATATGCAGATATCATATTAGGCTCTGGCATTGAAGAATTTGGACAAATAACAGGGAAAACCAATATGAAAGAAGCAGTTCTGTCTTTGGCTAATAAAGACCGCTGTATCATAGCCCGTGATGGTGGGAATCCTGTACTAATTCAAGATGGATATACACGGGCAACAGTAGAAGTAGATCCGGTTACCCCGGTAAATACAGTCGGTGCCGGAGATACTTTTGATGCAGCATTTTTAAAGGCATTACGTGAAGGGCATAATTTAGCTGATTGTGTATCATTTGCAAATAAGATTGCTGGGTATATGATTAGTAAAGAAGAGCATTTAGCTATACCGGATAATGTTTTTGATATAATAAAGGCTAAATAAGGATAGTGAGAGGCATGACATTCCTAAGGGAAGCTTGCTTTTAAATTTCCAATGGAGTGTCAAAATCATGAATATTTTTACCTTCGTGATATATTAAGCGGTTAAGGTATTTAGATATAATATACATAAACGCCGACAATGATTATATATATGCCAATAAGAGAAGAAACGAACACACCCTGTACACTGTTTTTCATATGTTGTATCAGGGTGTTTTTATATACAAAAATGGAAGTATAATTGGGACAATAGTGCTGGACAATAATGGATAATAAAAAAGATTAAAAAAAGTGTTGACATAATGTTTATATGATGATATAATTCTTTTTGCTGACGCGGTAATAACGGTTGGCAAAAACACAGAACATTGATAACTGAACAGTGAAACAACCCTGAAAATTCTAATAAAATTTTCATGATATAGATAAAACATCGAACTAAATTCGATGGATATTCTATAACGAACCGTATCTATTTAAATAGGTACAACCTTAAAACAGTAAAAGCGAATTTGATTTGAAAGCGGATTGAAAGATTCGAAAACAAATTCAAAGATTCGTAAACGGGTTGGAAGATTCAA
>CALDJN010000072.1 GCA_937901695.1 uncultured Anaerocolumna sp. | reverse complement strand
GCCTGACATATTTCCAGTAAATAACTGGAACTCTCCCTTGTCATCACGAACCTGAACACCAAGTCTGTCTGCGTCTGGATCAGTTGCAAGGATTAAATCAGCGCCTACTTCTTCTGCCAATTTCTTTGATAATGTAAATACCTTTGGGTCCTCCGGATTGGGGTATCCTACTGTAGTGAAGTTAGAATCCGGCATTTCCTGCTCTGGAACAACATATACATTTTCAAATCCTAATTCCTTTAATATTCTTCTAACTGGCAGGTTACCGGTGCCGTTTAAAGGAGTATAAACAATCTTCATGTCCTTACATTCTTTTGCTACGGGATTTAATACTAACTTCCTTAACTGTGCCATATATTTATCATCGATTTCACTGCCGATTACTTGATATAATCCCTTTCCTATTGCTTCGGATTTATCCATTGTCTTAACAACGGAATAATCCGTAATGGCATTTACTTCTGCAATAATTTCTACGTCCTTTGGAGAAGTAACCTGTGCTCCATCCTCCCAATATACCTTATATCCATTGTATTCAGCTGGGTTGTGGCTGGCAGTTATAACGATACCGGCAATACAGCCTAATTCTCTAACTGTAAAGGATAATTCAGGTGTTGGTCTTAAGGATTCAAATACATAAGCTTTGATTCCACTGGCATTTAGGCAAAGTGCTGCTTCATCAGCAAACTCTGGTGACATTCTTCTGGAGTCATAAGCTATCGCTACGCCTTTATCAGCACCACCCTGTTTTAGTATATAATTAGCTAGCCCTTGTGTTGCTTTTCTAACAGTATATAGATTCATACGGTTCGTTCCAGCCCCTAAGATACCACGCAATCCACCGGTACCAAACTCTAAATCTTTAAAAAATCGTTCCTTTATCTCATTATCATTGTTTTCAATGTTCTTAAGTTCTGTCCTTGTTGCTTCATCAAAATATTCATCATTAATCCATTGTTTATATTTTTCCATATAAGCCATACTCAAAACCTCCTAATCAATTTCTCTTTCATACCTAATGTTTATTTTACTAAATTTTAGGCATAGTTGCAATGTATTTTCGCAAATAACCATAATCAGTCCAGCAGGTGGAAAACCAAGAAAAATAAACTGTCATTCTGAGTACACAAATTCAGCTATGCCAAATTTTATGCCGGAAGAATCCCTTTTTCAAAATAAGATTCTTTACTACTCAGAATGACAGTTTGTAAACAGCTTTAGCTGTCTATATTAAATAAACTTCATTTAATTAAGCTTTATCTTTAGAACCAAATAATCCAATTTTTTCTCTTACTGTAGCTTTGATAGCTTCTGTACCAGGAGCTAGTAATTTACGAGGGTCAAAGCCTTTTCCTGCAAGGTCTTTTCCTTCTTCAATGTATTTACGGGTAGCTGCAGCAAATGTTAACTGGCATTCAGTATTAACATTGATTTTAGCAACTCCAAGAGAGATTGCTTTCTGAATCATATCTTCCGGAATACCTGTGCCACCATGAAGAACCAATGGCATATCTCCGGTTAGCTGTTGAATAGCATCTAATGTTTCAAAGCTTAGGCCCTTCCAATTTTCCGGATATTTTCCGTGAATGTTACCGATACCTGCTGCAAGCATTGTTACACCAAGGTCTGCAATGGCTTTACATTCATTAGGATCTGCAACTTCACCCATTCCAACAACACCGTCTTCTTCACCACCGATGGAACCAACTTCAGCTTCTAAGGATAAACCTTTTTCATTACAAAGTTTTACAAGTTCCTTGGTTTTAGCAATATTTTCATCGATTGGATAATGAGAACCGTCAAACATAATAGATGAGAAGCCTGCTTCGATACATTTCATAGCACCTTCATAACTGCCATGATCTAAGTGTAAAGCAACTGGAACAGTTATATTTAATTCCTCAATCATATTTTTAACCATAGCCGTAACTGTTTTATAACCACACATATACTTACCAGCACCTTCTGATACTCCAAGAATTACTGGTGATTTCATTTCTTCTGCAGCTAATAAAATTGCTTTTGTCCATTCAAGATTGTTAATATTAAATTGGCCAACTGCATATTTACCTGCTTTTGCTTTATTTAGCATGTCTTTAGCTGATACTAACATAATATACCTCCATCTTTGCTATATTTTTATTGTGCTGCACCACAGCTTTGCCTTATTATACCCTATATTTCCATAGAAAGAAATATAAAATATAGAATTCTTTTTTTATTTGTTGAGAATTTTTATACAATCGCTTTTACATATAGCTTAAAAATTAATATAATATTTAGCTTCACTATCTAGATTATAAAACATTACATTTCTTCATAAATTAATAGTATTCTTATGTATTGCAAATAAAGCCTTAGGATTGTTTCGCTAATAATATAAGTTTGCTATATGTGAAGATTATCCTTGTTTTAAGTTACCTTTTCCTATGATATAATAAAAACGGAGTGAGAAAAGTGGGAGACACAACACTCCCACGCAGGCTTGCCTGCAAATTCTGAGTGGAGTGCCAAAATCATGAACACGCTTTACATTCATGATATAATAATTTTGGAAAAGCAATGGTACACCTATATTATACCATAGATATTATATATTTACGAAAGAAATTAGGTTGAAAAACATTTTTTTCAACCGGCAATTTGTGATAACGCACAAATTACTATCCTTATTAAAAGGCGCTAAAGCACCAGAATGGAGGTTATTATGCCAAAGAGAATTATTTTTCATGTTGACGTTAATTCTGCATTCTTAAGTTGGGAAGCTGTTCATAGAATCGATGATTTAGGAGAAGAACTAGATTTAAGAACGATTCCTTCTGCCATAGGAGGCGATGCCAGTAAACGTCATGGGGTGATTCTTGCAAAATCAACTCCTGCAAAACATTTCCACGTTCAAACAGGTGAGCCGATTCATCAGGCATTGCAAAAATGTCCAAATCTGGTACTGGTTGCACCTAATCATTCTCTTTATGCCCAGTATTCAAAAAAGCTTCGCAATATGCTATTTGAATATACTCCAATTGTTGAGCCATTTTCCATTGATGAAGCCTATTTAGATATGACAGGAGCCTGTTTAAATTATCAGGATGCCATTGAAACTGCGAATAAAATGAAGGAAAGAACCAAAAGGGAATTAGGTTTTACCGTAAATATTGGAATATCTACGAATAAGCTCCTAGCTAAAATGGCATCTGACTTTAAAAAACCTGATTTAGTCCATACACTTTTCCCCGAGGAAATCCCGGTCAAAATGTGGCCCCTGCCATTAAGTGAATTGTTCTTTGTAGGAAGGGCTACAAGTAAAACCTTATATGGTCTAGGTTTAAAAACCATTGGTGATGTCGCTAATATGGATCTTAAAATACTAAAAGCTCATTTAGGTAATAAACATGGGGAAATGATTTACAAAAACGCCAGAGGAATAGACGAATCCCCTGTGGAGGTTGAAACTGCTGCCAATAAGGGATATGGCAACAGTACTACCTTGTCTCAGGATGTAACTGATTTTGAAACTGCCAATCTAGTTTTGCTCTCTTTATGTGAAAATGTTGCTGCCAGACTTCGAAGTGATGATGTAAAATGCAGCTGCATTGGAGTAGAAGTTACAGATTGTGAGTTTAATCGCCAATCCCATCAGACTACCCTTCTATCCCCAACAAACACTACAAACATGATTTATGATACTGCCCGGAAGTTACTAAAGGAATTTTGGAAAGGAACACCTCTAAGATTATTGGGGGTGCGAACAAGTAAAATAACTAAAGAGGACTATTCCCAAATGAATCTATTTGATATGGTTAATAATGAGAAGTATGCAAAGTTAGATAAAGCCCTGGATCATATTCGGGAAAGGTTTGGAAAAGATGCCGTCACACGTGCCAGCTTTATTGAACCTAATGTAAAAGAGAGAGAGTAAATAAAGGTTGGCTTAATAAAAAGTTAGCTTATTAAGTAGGACGCTTTGCCTTGTAGTTTATTGGAAACCCAGAAAGTGGTGTCTGTACCTTCATAATGACTCAATTTAGATATTGCAAGGATAACACAGTATATATTAGTAATTTTGCTACCTTACCCTCGTGCGGCATGTCCTTGGTAGAGCCTCAAAGCGTGTGACCCACATCGCAGA
>CALDJN010000071.1 GCA_937901695.1 uncultured Anaerocolumna sp. | reverse complement strand
ACTTATGGGATCCGGTCTCAATGCGCAAGGTCCTATTATGTTACTGCAGGCAATTGAAAAATATTTCCCATCTCCAAATAAAAATGAAATAAAAGGATTAAATACGAAAACTAATCAGCCTTTTGAGGCGAATTACAATGAAAGCCTTCCTATGACTGCAAAAGTATTTAAGACCATAGCAGATCCTTTCATTGGAAAGTTCTCTCTTATAAAGGTTTGTTCAGGAATCTTAAAATCAGATTCTAATATATATAATGCAGATAAAGACACCGAAGAAAAACTTTCAAGGCTTTATGTATTAAGAGGAAAAGAGCAAATTGAAGTAAATGAACTTCATGCCGGTGATATTGGAGCTATTGGTAAATTATCCAACACAGTTACAGGAGATACCTTATCTACTAAGGCTGCACCTGTTGAATATGATAGGCCAGAGATGCCAAAACCATATACCTATCAACGTTTTATGACAAAGAATAAAGGCGATGATGATAAGGTTTCACAGGCACTGTCTAAGTTGATGGATGAAGATTTAACCTTAAAGATTGTAAATGATAAAGAAAATAGACAAACATTACTTTATGGTATAGGTGAACAACACTTAGAAGTTGTGGTCAGCAAAATGCAATCCAAATACAAAGTAGATATTGAAACTATGAAACCAAAAGTTCCATTTAGAGAAACCATTAGAAAGAAAGCAAGAGTACAAGGTAAATATAAAAAGCAATCTGGTGGACATGGACAATATGGTGACGTTCACATTGAATTTGAGCCTTCCGGCGATTTAGAGAAACCTTACGTATTTGAAGAGAAGGTATTTGGCGGTGCAGTTCCCAAGAACTATTTCCCAGCAGTTGAAAAAGGAATAGCAGAATGCGTTCTAAAAGGACCAGTTGCCGGATATCCTGTTGTTGGTTTAAAAGCAACCTTAGTAGATGGTTCTTACCATCCTGTAGACTCCTCCGAAATGGCATTTAAGATGGCAACCATTCAGGCATTTAAACAAGGTTTTATGGAGTGCTCACCAGTACTATTAGAGCCTATCGTTTCATTAAGAGTTGTTGTTCCAGACAAATTTACCGGTGATGTAATGGGTGACTTAAATAAACGTCGAGGCAGAGTACTAGGCATGAATCCAATTCATCATGGTGGTAAACAAGAAATTGTTGCGGATATTCCTTTATCAGAAATGTATGGTTATTCGACAGACCTTCGTTCTATGACAGGAGGCTCCGGTGACTTTTCTTATGAATTCAGCCGCTATGAGCAAGCACCATCTGATGTTCAACAGAGAGTAATCGAAGAAAGTGCGAAGAATGGAGAGAATGGGGAATAATTAGACTCTTTATAAGATGATAGCAATAATAAGATGATAATAATAATAAGATGATAATAATAATAAGATTATTATAATATAAGATGGTTACAATAAATAGAAGTGGCTGTTGCAAAATAAAAAATTTGTCATTCTGAGAGGAAATTCAGCTTGCTAATTATACTTGAAGAATCTCACTTAAAAATGAGATTCTGAGTCCAATTCAGCAAAGCTAAATCGGACTCAGAATGACAGTTTTGCAACAGCCATTTTTACCTTTTGTATGAAATAGTAAAATTAAATACCAAGCATTGAAAAGTTAGAGATTTAGCCTTATACAATTGTCATTCTGAGCCTGAAAGGCGAAGAATCTTAATAAGAATAATCATAAAGCCAGATAAACGCTATAAAACTAAGATAGGTACTAAAATGGCTTTGGAGGGCTTGAAGGATTTTGAAATCAATTTAATAAAGACTTGAAAGGCATAGGATGAATTTCATGCAGATTTTATTATTAATATTGGCGATAATTTTCATTGTAATGCTGCTGTTGCGCAGTATGGTATTCCTGCCACTGTTCCTTGGCAGGCGGATAAAAAGTCCGATTACCAAAGAAAGTCGGGAATACTTCTTCAGCAGAGAAGGAGAACATAAAGTAAAGACTTATATCATAGGCGATGGAAATAATAAGGAAAGCTTTATTCTATATGCTCCTGCCGACTTGGAGGGAGCACTTCCGGTAATTATCTGGGGCAATGGGACAGCCGCCCTGCCGAAGAACTATGATGAGCTGCATCGGCACCTTGCTTCCTGGGGCTTTATCGTTATGAATACATATAACAGTGAGACTGGAACCGGAAAGCCGCTGAAGGAAGCACTATGTTACCTGCTTAAGGAAAATGCGAGACCTGACAGTATCTTCCACATGCATATTGATACACAGCGGATAGGCTGTGGGGGACATTCCCAGGGTTCTACGGGTGTGATTAATCTGCATACGAATTTTGCGGAAGGAAATTATATAAAAACTGTTGTTTCTATTGCACTTCCTGCTCTGCGATGGTGTAATCCTGAGGATGTATATGCACCGGAAAGAATTAATGTTCCCTTTTTGGTGTTAACCGGTACCCTTGATTTTATTGCCTCGCCCTTCAGGAGTTGTCTTGCTGCTATTAACAAATTAGAAACCGGTGTTGAGGGTTGGTTTCTGGAAGCACGCTATTGTTCCCATACGGAGATTCAGGAGAAAGACGGTAAATATAATGGCATATTGACAGCCTGGTTCCGGTACCGGCTGATGGATGATAATGGGGCGGGAAAGATTTTTGAAGAGCGAGGAGAGATATATAAGAATGCGGGCTGGAGAAGAGTATATAGACGGGGAGTCAGTGATAATATTAGGAATGACAGCAGGTCATTATAAGGCAGTGTACCCAGTAAACAATGAAACGAACTGCAGATTTAACCTTGGGATATTTGAAGATAAATGTAATAACACCATATGTATTGCAATATAAAGTTACAATTCCATATCAATGAAGGGATATTTGAGAGTGCTATCAACAGGAGTCTTGAGGCATTTCCTATTCTTAAGGGCAGCTGTGTGGCTGGGGCATATACCAATTATTCCGTAGTAAATTAGATGGCGTAATTATAAAAAAATTAGTCGACTATTTGGTGAAAGTAGGTTATACTTAGGAACGAATATAAATTAAGCATTTAAATGTATAGATTATAAGGTTACTTTGATATAAAACTAACTTAGTGTTTATATAAGTTTTTATAGATGGGATATTCTATCCCAAAGGAGATTATTCAATGATAAAAGATTATTTGCCAATTAATAAAGAAGATATGGCTCAACGAGGATGGGAACAGTGTGACTTTGTGTTTGTGATTGGGGATGCTTATGTAGATCATCATTCTTTTGGACCGGCGATTATTAGCAGAGTGTTAGAAAGTTATGGATATAAGGTTGGGATTATCCCACAGCCTGATTGGAAAGATAGTAATAGTATAAAGATACTCGGCACACCAAGACTGGGTTTTCTAGTTAGTGGCGGAAATATGGATACTATGGTTAACCATTATACCGTTGCTAAGAAGCGAAGACATAAGGATTATTATTCACCCGGTGGTGAAATGGGAAAGAGACCAGATAGGGCTACAATAGTTTACTGTAATTTAATTCGACAGGTATATAAACATATTCCTATAATTGTTGGTGGAATTGAAGCCAGTTTACGAAGACTTGGGCACTATGATTATTGGAGTGATAAAGTAAAACGTTCCATTCTGCTTGATTCACAGGCAGATATTATCTCCTATGGTATGGGAGAACATTCTATTGTCGAAATAGCAGACGCATTAGATAGTGGTATTGCTATTGGGGATATTACTTTTATAAATGGTACCGTTTATAAAGCAAAGGATTTATCCTCTGTATATGATGCAATTACTTTACCTGCTTTTCAAGATATACTAGATAGTAAGGAAGAATTTGCGAAAAGCTTTTATATACAGTATTGTAATACGGATCCTATTTCAGGGAAACGCTTAGTAGAACAGTATAAGGAAAATGAATATATTGTGCAGAATCCACCAGCTAAACCTTTATCACAGGCTGAAATGGACAGGGTTTATTCTTTACCATTTATGCGGGATTACCATCCTATTTATGAAGAAAAAGGTGGTATTCCAGCTATTGAAGAATTAAAGTTTAGTCTGGTTCACAACCGTGGGTGCTTTGGTGGCTGTAATTTCTGCGCATTAACCTTTCATCAGGGAAGAATTATTCAGACTAGAAGTCATGAATCCATATTAGCGGAAGCAAATCAGTTAATCTGGGACAAGGATTTTAAGGGATACATTAATGATGTTGGTGGTCCAACGGCTAATTTTAGATTTAAGGCATGCGAGAAACAAGATACAAAGGGGGCATGTATTAATAAACAATGCTTATTCCCAACTCCTTGTAAAAATTTAAAAATAGATCATGAAGATTATTTATCCTTACTAAGAAAACTTAGGGAATTACCAAAGGTAAAGAAGGTATTTATTCGTTCCGGTATTCGCTTTGACTATTTAATTAATGATAGTGATGATACCTTTATCAATGAACTTTGTGAGCATCATATTAGCGGTCAGTTAAAAGTGGCTCCGGAGCATGTTAGCGATAAAGTGTTGGATTTAATGGGAAAACCGGCGAATTCTGTGTACCAGCGATTTATTACCAAGTACAAAAAGATTAACGAAAATATAGGTAAAAATCAATTTGTAGTACCTTATCTTATGTCTTCGCATCCTGGATCGTCTTTAAAAGAAGCCATTGAATTGGCTGAACATATTAGAGATATTGGATATATGCCGGAACAGGTACAGGATTTTTACCCAACACCTTCAACTATTTCTACCTGTATGTATTATACAGGATTAGATCCAAGAACCATGAAGCATGTATATGTACCCAAAACACCTCATGAAAAGGCAATGCAAAGGGCATTAATTCAGTACCGTAACCCTAAGAATTACGATTTGGTTGTAGAGGCGCTTACCTTAGCAAATCGAACCGACTTGATTGGATTCGATAAACATTGTTTAGTTAGACCCAAAAACAATGGCAGGTATGCATACGGGAATAGATTGGAAGGCAAACATGCAGAAGATAAGAAACGTGGAAATGAATTTTCTGCTAAGGGTGGCACTGGTAAAAGAGGAAAAGTAAGCAAGGCTACAGAAAAAAATTCTAGTAAGAAGTCAAGCAAGGATATTGGTAAGAATACCATTAAGAATGCAAGCAAGGGTGTTAGTAAAAATACCATTAAGAATACAAGCAAGGATGTTGGTAAGAATACCATTAAGAATGCAAGCAAGGGTGTTAGTAAGAATACCATTAAGAATGCAAGCGAGAATTCTAGCAAGAGTCCAAGCGAGAAAATTAGCAAGAGTATAAGTAATAATGTTAACAAAAGTACAAGTAATAATAAAACTAATAAAAGTAGTCGGAATATTAATGACGGAATAAATAGAAAAGTAGGAAGAACGGTTCAAAAGAACAATAAATCCAAGGCTGTAAAAAGACAATAAGAGTACAATTAAAAATAATAAATTATAAAGTGAGAGAAGCGTTGAAAATCTTCTCTCACTTTTTATTACATCTTGATACAATAAAACCACTGCTATGCGATTTTGATTCAAATTCAAGAGCTTTGTTAGCCTAATCACATGCGTTGATAAACTCTTTAAAAAGGTTCATTGAATCCCTGTTTATCTTAAATAAATGTTCCGGATGCCATTGAACACCTAAAAAGAATTTCTTGCCAGGATGGTAAACTGCTTCAATTAAGGAATCCATTGATTTTCCAGCAACTTTTAAGCTAGGTGCTACATCTTTAATTGCTTGATGATGAAAACTATTTACCTGAATATAATCTTTTGGATTAATTTTATGAAGTAAACTGTCTTCTTCTAGGATTACACTATGTGATAACACAGAGTTGCCAGAGGCTTGTGAATGACCAAGCTGTACAGAGGATACAAACTGTGCCGGAATATCCTGGTATAAGGTTCCGCCTAAAAATACATTTAAAATTTGAACTCCACGACAGATACCTAGGACAGGCTTATCGGTATCAATAATGATTGAAAATAAATCTTCCTCCATCTTATCCCGTTCAGGTACCACAACTCCACATTGTGCTATCGTCTCTTCCTGATATAGAAAAGGACTAATATCAGGTCCTCCTGTAAATAAAAATCCATCACAAACATTTGCTGCTATTTTTAATGATTCTTTGTCTGTATGTAGAGGTAACATAATTGGAATGCCTCCAGCTGCATATATAGCCTCCAGATAATTTGGACCAACCCAGACTCTGTTTTTTTCATAATCATACTGTGGAGTAAGACCGATAATAGGTTTTTTCATAGTAACCTCACTTTCTTCTAACTTTATAGTTTAACCCCTTTAGTGACATAAGGTTATATGCAAGTAGCGCAGCGGATAACGGATAAACTTGTCTGTAGTCAGGTGGGAATATCCACTTGACTATAGTGATGAAATATGTCTTAATTCGGATAGCTTTCTTGTTTTTTTTATAAACTTTAACAGATATACACATTTTACCACGATGTCTTTCTATTTACTATATGTAGCTGAAAAAAATATGTAACATCCTGCTATTACTTACTTTATTATACATCCTGTTAATTGGCATCTATTTAAAAAATATACTTTGGTTTGATAAGTATAAAATCATATTGACAAAATATATTTATACGAATATAATAAAACTAACTTAAGTAAAAGAATAAGCGCTTTAATGTAGGAGGATATTATGTTAGCCAATAAAAATTTCATGTTTTCGGATGAAATGATACGTAATCTATTTAAAGATGCCATAGGAATTCAAAAAGGAGAAGTAGTATTATTGCAGTTTTGGGGAGAAGAGGCGGACCGTGAACTCCTTCATAAGTTTAGTAACCAAGTTGCTGCACTGGGAGCTTCCCCAATGGAATACCAACATGCTAGAAGTAACTATGTTGGGTTATTTAAAAACGTAAAGGAAGGATGTTTTTCAGAAAATTATTTTAAACTTTTTGGTGCTGTAGACATTGTAATTGATATCTGTTTGTACAGACCGGTAATACCTTCAGCAGATTTTCCAAAAGAGAGCATGGAAATGTACCGTAGTTTTATGAGAAATCTGTTTCAGACATTTATACAGAAGAAAAAATTAGTTCAACTACGGGTTCCAACTATAGAGAATGCAACAGAATCCGGTTTATCATACGAAGTATATGAAAAGTTGATGATAAAAGCCTACGATATTGATTATTTAGCTTTAAAAAATAAATGTCAGGATTTTGTAAAGCCAATATCTAAAGCAGTAGAAGTTATTATAAACACGGGAAAACAGAAGAAGCTTACCATGTCAATTGAAGGACGTGACTGGGAAATAGATGCCGGAGACGGTGATCTTCCATGCGGAGAAGTCAGTATTGCACCAATTGAGAATAAAACAAATGGTGAAATATTCTTTGAGACTTTATTTTATGAAGATATTAATACGCAAGGTAAAAAGAAAATTGATAATATCACAATTACCGTAAAAGAAGGGAGAATGCTAACCTCTAATTCCGAGGAGTTTAATGAATACCTAAAATGTCTTCCTTTGAATGGAAATGTAGTATGTGAATTTGGAATAGGAATAAATGAAGGAATAAATGAATTAACCGGATATGAATTATTAGATGAGAAAATGCTTGGGACCTTTCATATTGCTATTGGTAATAATACAATGTTTGGCGGTAAAAATGATTCTCCATTACATCAGGATTTCGTAGGGACAGGAAGAGTCATCATTGGAGATATGCAGGTTTTATAAAGAAATATATATAAAATTAAATACATGAATTTAACACATCTGTAAACAGAGTATCACATCCATAAACAGATATGAAATCAATGGGGGTAAGAATGAAAACAATAGAACAAATCACAAAAGAGTATCTAGAATTTTCTGCAGAACAGGCAGATAAATGCAAAAAACAAATCCAATTGCTGGAGCAGGAAGATAAAAATGATGAAGCGAATTTGGAAAAAGTGAAATTAAACATTTATGGTATTTTTGATACTTTAATAAAAACCAGTGAAAAAAAGGCTTTGAATCAGAAAGAACTAGAGGAACAGCAAAAGGTATCCAGCTTTTGCGCAGATTTTTTAGCTACATTTGATAGGATTCCTGCAAATTGGAGAATAAATTATGAAAAAGCGAAAGAACATAATAATGTAATTGAATACGTTATTGAAGAAAATAAACTTTCTGTGTCAGAACAGTTGAAAAATCAATTTAACCTCATCTGGGAAGTCTCTTTGCTTTGACTTATAATCTAATCTAGGTATTAGGAAAAATTGGAGGCAAAAATATGAATATAGATAACGTAAAGCTATTTAAGTGCCTGGGTGATAAATCAAGATTATCTATTTTATCGAATTTGATTAACGAGCCTATGTACGTAGAATTATTGGCAGAAAGGCTGAACCTAACTCCTTCTACCGTTTCCTTCCACTTAAAGAAAATGGAAGAGGTAGGTTTAGTACATTCTAAAAAAGAGCAATATTACATGATATATGAAATTGATGAACAATTGCTTAATATGTCATTATCAGATTTTATCCATCAGGAAAATTCCGAGGAGAAAATGCAAAGAGAAAGAGAAGAAAAATACAGGAGCAAAGTGATTAGTAGTTTCTTTCAATATGGCAAATTAAAATCTATTCCGGTTCAAAGGAAAAAAGCCAGAATTGTTTATGAAGAAATTTTAAAAGCATTTGAACCAAATAGAAAATATACAGAACGGGAAGTAAATATTATCATTGCCGATTACCATGATGATTTTTGTACAATTCGAAGAGATATGATTTCTGAGAATTTACTTGAAAGAGAGGGTAATATATATTGGGTGAAGGATAATAATAGTAATGATAAAAATCCACTTCAATATTACCTCCTTTAAATATTATTTGAACAAAATTATATAGCGGTGTCATTCTGAGCCTGAAAGGCGAAGAATCTTTCTAATGTGAGATTCTTCGCCTTTCAGGCTCAGAATGACAAAATTTAAAGAGCAAAATTTAAATGACAAAATTTAAATGACAAGATTTAAATGACAAGATTTAAATGACAAGATTTAAATGACAAGATTTAAATGATAAAATATAAATAATACAAATAGTACAAAATCACCTATTACCTACTTGTCAACCTATAAACGGTTCTGATATAATAAAAAAACAGAATTCAGATATTAACCTGGAGGTTTGGAATGTTACAAAAATTTTATCCTAGTGAAATTGCAGATTCTGCATATGCAATTGATTACAAAAGTTTATACAAACAAGGATATCGTGGTTTGTTATTTGATATAGATAATACTTTAGTGGAACATGGTGCCCCTGCTAATAAGAGAGCAATTGAACTGATGAGTAAGTTAAAAGAAATCGGTTTTAAAGTTTGCTTAATATCCAATAATCAGGAAGAAAGAGTATCCAGTTTTAATAAAGATATTCAGGTACATTATGTATATGATGCCCACAAGCCTTCCAGAAAAAACTATTATAGCGCAATGAAGTTAATGGGTACAAAACCCTCCAATACGGCTTTTATAGGAGATCAGTTATTTACTGATGTATATGGAGCAAATCGTGCAGGAATAAAAAGCTATTTTGTTAAGCCAATTGGACCCAAAGAAGAAATACAAATTGTTTTAAAACGCTATTTAGAAAGAATTGTTCTTTATTTTTATAGACGCCAAAGGAGATTACATTAATCCTTTAATGAATGTGGTAAAATGCAAATTATTTTCACAGATGAATATCAAATAGCAAAGTGCAAATTAATTTTGCAAATGAATATTAAGTAGCAAAGTGCAAA
>CALDJN010000070.1 GCA_937901695.1 uncultured Anaerocolumna sp. | reverse complement strand
GACTGATTTTTCTGCCAATAAACATTTTGGCATACTTTCTTATGGCTTGTCTGACAATAGAATCCAGGCTATATTCTTTAATTACTAAATCAGAAGTGTCACTGTTCAGGCGCAGGTACTGAAGCACCATTTCCACATACTGCTCAATCTTAAATAACTCTAAGGAAAGCTCTGTGTTCTGTCCATTCTCATCTGACTGGAGAAGAAGCCTCATGGCGGAAATAGGAGTTTTAATCTGATGAACCCATAATGTATAATAGTCAATTAAATCATTTCTTGCAGAATCTGCCTTAGAAGCCAGGGACGTTTTATCTATAAAAAGAATCTTTATTAATTCCTGATAGTCCTTTTCCAATTGATATTTGGCTGGGGGGAGGTTATCTATGCTTAGTGTAATTTGGATCTGCAATTTATATAGTGATTTATGTTTTTTATAATAAAGAAGAAAATCCAAGATAATAAATATTACGCCAACTACCATACATAAAATAGTAGAATACAAAACCGGTTCTACAGGAAGGTTGTAAAGAAACAAAACAACCAGGAATATCAAAGCAAATAATATAAATGTAACAATAGATTTTAAATGACGGCGGATATAAGTAAAAATAATGGTTGTAGTTTTTATATCCATTTATCACCGATTCCTTTCCGGCTATTCTATAATATAGCCAATGCCTTTCTTGGTAACTACAAAGTCAGTTAAACCAATGGATTCCAGCTTTTTACGAAGTCTTGTTATATTAACGGTTAACGTATTCTCATCTACATAATTATCCGATTCCCAAAGTCTGGTCATAATAGAATCCCTGGGTACAATCTTACCTTTATTCTCCATTAGGATTTGCAAAATCCGGTTATCATTCTTGGTTAAATCAATCTTTTCGCTATTATAAGTTAAGGTGGCATCGCTTGTATTAAGAATGGCTCCTTTGCGTTCAATTAGATTAGTTTGACCTGCAAAATTGTAAGTGCGCCGTAACATTGCCTGTATTTTTGCCATTAAAACAGATAAATCAAATGGTTTGGCAATAAAATCATCCCCACCCATATTCATAGCCATTACAATATTCATATTGTCAGAGGCAGATGAAATGAAAATAATGGGGACTTTAGAAACTTTCCTAATTTCACTGCACCAATAAAAACCATTATAAAAAGGTAAGGAAATATCCAGTAACACCAATTGAGGCTGGAATGTTACAAATTTTGAAAGAACATCTTTAAAATCAGTCACATATTCTGCTTCATAACCCCAGGTTCCTATGTGTTTCGTAATTGCATTTGCAATTACGGTGTCGTCTTCTACAATTAAAATTTTATACACTGGTATACCTCCTTTTTGTTTTGCAGCATTATTTTTTAGCTGCATTATTTTAATACGAAGTAAAATGTAACTAATTCAAGGGAGAGGAACAAAAGAGAAAATACAATATTGCCCCATATAATACCATTATCTTTTGACTTATTTTTATTCTTAAAATAAACCAATATATTTAGCAAAATTGCACCTGCAGGCATACCATAGATAAAAACATCCTTTGGTATGGTACTGGCAGCTTTTCCAGACATATTAAACTGAATTGGGATTCGATTGGGCAATTCATTATACTTTGATAAAAATAAGAATATTGGCAATACACATATTAATATACCAACTATTAATATGTAATGATTTTTTTTCATAATACCTCGATTCTGGCACGTAGCCCTTTAAATAATATAACATAACCAATTTAGTGAATCAAAACAAATTGGGGCTGTTGCAAAATAAAAAATGTCATTTTTCGCCCAATTCAGCAAAGCTGAATTTGTGCTCAGAATTATCACGCTTAACAGCACCATAGTAAACGAAATGTTTATTACGTGATAATTCTAAACAACTCCGAAGGAGTTGCTTGCTATGGTTCTTTCATAGCAATGACAGCTTTGCAACAAATATTATATTCTATAACAATCTTTGAAGCAAGCGTTTCGTAAGAATATAGTTGTGACATTTTTCAGCCTGACAATATGACAAATGTAACTTGTTAATGGATAGGTGATAAAGTATGATAAACATAGAATTATAAGTATAAAAATTAGCATTTAGGAGGCATATATATGAGAAATAAAATATCAAATGCATTGTGGGGATTATTTTTTATAGTAATCGGTGTCATAATTGCTGGAAATGCATTTCATCTATGGGAGTTTAATATATTTTTTCATGGCTGGTGGACATTATTCATTATTATTCCAAGTTTGATTAGTATTTTCCAAAATGGTTTTCGTACTTCCTCCCTTATCATACTAACCATTGGAATATTATTACTATTATCCGCTCAAGACATACTTAGTTTTGAGATAATTGGTAAACTAATCGTACCAATAATCTTCGTATTTATAGGTTTAAATATGATATTTAAGAATTTTTTTCACATGGGGGAAAATAGCAGAAGCAGTCATGTAAATTACCAAGGTGGTTCCTCTGAGTATAGTGCTCTTTTCTCCGGTAGCAGACATCAAATAGTAGGAGAAAAATTCTTAGGAACAACAATTAATGCAATCTTTGGCGGAGTTGAGTTAGATTTAAGAAATGCTATTATTGATGAAGATATCGTAATTAATGCAACTGCGATTTTTGGAGGAATTGATATATTTGTTCCTTCTAACGTAAAAGTAAAAGTATCCAATGTACCTATCTTTGGCGGAGTTGATAATAAAGCACCAACTTTTGTTGATGCCAATGCACCAACGATCTTTATTAACTCAACTTGTATGTTTGGAGGGATTGATATAAAATGAATGAATTTCAAAGAGTAATTAAATACCTGGCAATGGGGTTTGCAATATTCTTAGCCGTTGTTATCATTGGAGGAATATCAACCGCAATATTTGCTTTAACCGGAGTATTTAAAGGGTTTACCATAAGTGGAGATGCTATAGATATCAATAAATCATTTGATGATGTAAAAAGTATATCCATAGACCATGGTATTGGAACTCTTAAAGTGAAGGTAGGAGAAAGCGATAAAGTAGAAATTATTGCAAACAATGTAAATGAAAATTATACCATTGATAAAAGCTTTAGTGGTAACCTAACCATGAAAAGCAAAACAAGATTTGGATTCTGGAATTGGTTTGGTTCCAATGATTATAAGTCAGATGTTACAGTATATCTGCCAAAAGACTTTGTAGCAGAAAAATTCGAAGTAGATGCAGGAGCCGGAAATGTAAATATTGAAAGACTGCAAACCAAAAAATTAGTAATCAATGGTGGAGCTGGTGATATAAAAGGCAATAACATCCTTGCTCATTCAGTAAGAATTGACGGCGGAGTAGGCAATATTGACTTAGAACAAGCCGAACTAAATGATACTACTATAGATTCTGGCGTTGGAAATATTGACATCGAAGGATTATTATTAGGTAAAACAGATATTGATTGCGGTGTAGGTAATGTCGACCTAAAACTAAAAGGTACAACAGATGAATACAACATTAAAGTAGAAAAAGGTCTTGGAAATATCAGAATCAACGGAGAAAAATATTCTGATATAAGGTGGAATAATCTAAATGCTGAAAACTCCATAGATATCGATGGTGGAGTTGGAGACATCAGCATAGACTTTGAATAAAATATAAATTAAAAATGCTTTGCCTTGAAGTATATGAAGGGATGCTACAAAATCCAAATAACAAAATAAAAAGAGGGCATATATCATAAATTTCAGAAATCTGTATTAAGTTGTGTAAATAAATTGGTATTCTTTATCTTGCCATTATTCACACATGCGAGATACAGATTAACTGAAAAAAATGATATATGCCCTCTGCTTTTGATACAGTTTTATAATTACAGCAATCTAATTTAAGTGTCTAAGTGTCAGTAAAACCGATTAATTCAGCTATTTTTTCTAATATAAATTTGCAATGCTTTTATAAAAATTATCAAGGCATAAATAGCAAGTGCAAAGCGTCTTTAATTTTAAAAATAATACAAAGAATACTATTGCGATTACTGGTAATAAATAATAGAATAAAATTAATCAGTCCAAAATAGAATAACTTTTAATATATATTGCATATCAATTCTGAAAAACGATAACAAGGAAGGAATGGGTATAAGCGTGAAAAAATCTGTATTTATTATTGGAACTGTACTGGTTGTAGGATTAGGTACAATTTTTGGAACTATGCTGATAAAGACTATAAAATATACCATTGAAAATCATGCTGAAAAAGAATTAGAAGAATCTCAAGACTTATCTTTTGAAGAAATTAATCAAATAGTTCATAATAAACCTAATTCTAATAAAGAAACAGGAAAAGCAGCAGGAAAGGAACTGGGAAAAGAAGCAGGAAAGGAACTAGGAAAAGAAACAGGTAAGGAAGCAGGAAAAGAAACAAGTAAGGAAATAGGAAAAGAAGCAGGTAAGAAAACGGAAAAAGAAATAGGTAAGAAAACAGATAAGGAAGCAGGAAAAGAAACAGGTAAGAAAATAGGAAATGAAACAGAAAATAAAATAGATAGTGAAACAAAATCAAATAAGGAAGAAAGAAACATTGAAAATGGATATTATGCCAATGCAGATGGATTAAACACTTCTGGTTGGGAAGCCCCCAGCGTAGAAGTGGGTTCTAACTCAAAAATGGCTTTAAATATAAAAAACCCAACTATCACTGTTCATGCAGAAAGTGCCATTCTCATTGATTGTAAAAACGGTAAAGTGCTGTATCATAAGAATCCTACCACCCAGGTATATCCTGCAAGTACCACAAAATTAATGACAGCCTTGGCTATTACGGAACTATGTGATTTAAATGAAAGTGTAATAGTGGGTGATGAAATAAAATTAATTGCTTCTGATTCCAGCCGGGCTTATTTACGAGAAGGAGAACGATTAACGGTACAAATGCTTCTGGAAGGTATGTTAATACCCTCTGGTAACGATGCTGCCTATGCTTTGGCAGCCTATGGCGGCAAAAAAATACTGAATGACGAAGGAGCAGATACGAAGAAGGCGGTAAATGCATTTGTAAACAAGATGAATGAAAAAGTCAAAGAACTTGGTTTAAAAGGCACACATTTTAAAAATCCGGATGGATATGATGCAGAAGGTCAGTATACTACAGCGTATGATATGGGCATAATTTCATTGGAAGCAATTAAGAATAATACTATTAAAGATATAACAGGAAAGGACAGAACAAGAAATATATTTTTAAGCGGCGAAGATATCACTTGGAAGTCTACTAATAAATTGGTGGTAAACGGCAGTGGAGCATTTTACAAATATGCAATAGGATTAAAGACCGGGACCAGCTCTTTGGCAGGGCGTTGTTTGGTATCTGCAGCAGAAAAAGAGGATAAAGAATGTATCAGCGTCGTAATGAATTCTACTGCAGCCGGAAGATGGGAAGACTCCATAGCTTTACTGAAATACGGCATTGAACATTAATAGTGTATGTTTACCTTGATAACAAGAATATGTTAATCATGCAACAAGAATATGTCTATCATAATAATAAGAATATGTTTATCATACAACAAAAATATGTTAATCATACAACAAGAATATGTCTATCATACAACAAGAATATGTCTATCATAATAACAAGAATATGTTTACCATGACAACAAGAAAAGGATATGTTATAATAACCAGATAACTTATATGAAATATTATGTAAAGAAGTTAGCTATTGGTAAGTATATAAGGAGGATGAATCATGGCTAAGAACGTGAAAAGCAGCAAAGAATTAGGTGAATTATCTAGTTATGAATTATTAAAAGAAGAAGATTTGGCAGATCTTAATAGTCTGGGGCTATTATTTAAACATAAAAAAACTGGTGCTAGAGTTACCGTAATTACCAACGATGATGATAACAAAGTATTTTCCATTGGTTTTCGAACGCCGCCTTTTAACAGCACCGGCGTACCTCATATTATTGAACATTCAGTATTATGCGGCTCTAAAGAATTCCCTGCCAAAGACCCATTTATAGAATTGGCAAAAGGTTCCTTGAATACCTTTTTAAATGCAATGACTTATCCGGATAAAACAATTTATCCGGTTGCAAGCTGTAATGATAAGGACTTCCAGAATTTAATCCATGTATATATGGATGCGGTATTCTATCCTAACATCTACAAAAGAGAAGAAATATTTAAACAAGAGGGCTGGCATTACGATTTAGAAAGTGAAGATGGAGAGCTAAAATATAATGGCGTTGTATATAACGAAATGAAGGGTGCCTTTTCTTCACCGGAACAACTATTATTCCGAACCATTCAAAACTCTTTATTTCCGGATAACACTTATGGAGTAGAATCCGGTGGCGATCCGGATCATATCCCGGAGTTAACCTATGAAGAATTCTTGGATTTCCATAAAAAATACTATCACCCATCCAACAGTTATATCTATTTATATGGAGATATGGATATAGAAGAAAAATTAAATTGGATGGATAAGGAATACTTACAGCATTTCGATGAGAAGACCATAGACTCAGAAATTCATTTTCAACAACCTTTTGGTAAGGTAAAAGATGTAGAGCTTTTTTATCCTTTAAGTGAAAATGAAAGTATAAATAGTAATACTTATCTTAGCTGCAATATGTCAATTGGAACCACCCTGGATAGCGATTTATGTATGGCTATGCAGATTCTTGATTATGTTCTTTTATCAGCACCGGGAGCACCATTAAAACAAGCTCTTTTAGATGCAGGAATTGGTAAGGATGTATTTAGCAGTTACGATAACAGTATCTTTCAACCTACCTTCTCCATCGTTGCCAAGAATGCAGAGTTGGAACAAAAGGAACAGTTTGCTTCTTTAATTCGAACCACTCTGGAGCGGTTAGTACGTGATGGCTTGGATGAGAAGTCTATTAAAGCAGCCATAAACTTCTATGAATTCAAATACAGAGAAGCAGATTTTGGACAATTTCCAAAGGGTTTAATGTATGGAATTCAAATGTTTAACAGCTGGTTATATGATGATAATAAACCATTTTTATTACTAAATTGCAATAAAGTATTTCAGTCTTTAAAAGATAAGATAGGAACAGATTATTATACCAAGTTAATCGTTGAGCATATATTAAATAACAATCATATTTCATTAGTAACATTAAAGCCACAAGCTGGGTTATCTGCTCGCAGGGATGAGGAATTACAAGAAAAGCTGGCGAATTATAAGGCAAGCTTATCAGCAGAAGAAACTAAGAAGATTATTGAAGATACCAAGCATTTAAAAGAATATCAAGAAGAACCTTCCCCTAAAGAAGTTTTGGAAAAGATTCCAATGTTAAGCAGGGAAGATATTGATAAAAAGGCTCAGCCAATCTATATAGAAAAGAAAGAAATTGATGGAATACCACTAATCCAACATAATGTATTTACCAATGGAATTGCTTATATGCGTTTAATCTTTGATATGAGCAGGGTTCCAAAGGAATTAATCCCGTATGCAGGCTTACTTTCAACGGTTTTGGGATATATTGACACAGAACATTATAGTTTCTTAGAACTTGCCAATGAAATTAATATTCATACTGGTGGTATTACTTTTGATGTAGCAACCTATGGGAAGAAGGGAAGCCCTTCTGAATATTTGCCAACTTTTCAGATAGATGTAAAAGTGTTATACGACGAAATGGACTACACCTTTGATTTATTAAAAGAAGTAATCAGCTTTACCAAATTAGATGATGGGAAACGTCTTCTTGAAATTGTTTCAGAAGTAAAATCAAGATTGCAAATGAAAATGAATTCAGCAGGACATGTAGTTGCTGTAAACCGTGCTACCTCATATTTTTCAGAATCTGCACGTTTTACTGAAGAAACCAGTGGCATATCTTATCTTAAATTTATTGAAAAGATAGAGAAAAACTACAAAGAAGAGGTTGCATCTTTAATTAAGAATCTGCAAACCTTAATGGTTTATATATTTAGAGAAGAAAATCTAATTATAAGCTTTACTTCCGACGATGAAGGTTTAGGAACATTAAAGGGTAAATTATTACCATTTGTAGAACAGCTGAAAAAAGAACCAATTGAGCCGGGGGAAGATCATTTTGAACTACTTCGTTTAAATGAAGGCTTTAAGACTTCCAGCCAAGTTCAATATGTGGCACGAACAGGCAACTTTTTGAAAGCTGGTTATCAATATACCGGTGCTTTAGAAGTATTAAAAACAATTATGAGCTACGATTATCTATGGAATAATATTCGTGTGAAGGGTGGAGCCTACGGTTGTATGTGTGGTTTTTCTAATATTAGCGGTAATGGTTATTTTACCTCCTACAGAGATCCAAATATAAAAGAAACCAACGATATTTATGAAAAAGCTTATGAATATGTAAAAAACTTTTCAGTAGAAGAACGGGATATGACTAAGTATATTATCGGTACTATC
>CALDJN010000069.1 GCA_937901695.1 uncultured Anaerocolumna sp. | reverse complement strand
AGGAATGTGACTGGAGTTCAGACGTGTGCTCTTCCGATCTTTTTACAATTGGACTTTCAATTATTATGTTACTTATTTTAATATTAATTTTTACTGGTGCTGGTAAAGATATTTTATTAAATATTGCAAGTAAATACATATATGATAATTTAGATTATGTAGAATCAGAATCTGATAAAGATACGGATACGAAAGCATTAGAAACAATGCCAATAAATGAAGTAATTAATATTCTTTTACTGGGAGTTGAAGAAATAGATAATGCTTCTAATACAGATGTTATGATAGTCGCATCTATGAATACAAAAGATAAGTCTATAAAACTTACATCTTTGATGCGGGATTTATATATTCCAATCCCAGGCTATGATAACAACAGGCTTAATTCGGTTTATGCAAAAGGTGGAATAGATTTACTATACAAAACAATATACAATGATTTTGGCATTAATATTGATGGATATGCATTAGTTAATTTTGAATCTTTTGAAAAGGTGATAGACCTTTTGGATGGTGTGGAAGTTACATTAACAAGTAAAGAAGCGAATTATCTTAATAAAACCAATTATATATCAAATCCTGCTTATCGAAATGTGATTGCTGGAACACAAACTTTGAACGGAAATCAGGCATTAGGTTATTGTAGAATCAGGAAAGTCTCAACAGGAACTGAATACTATGATTTTGGCAGAACATATAGGCAAAGAGCTGTTTTAAATTCTTTATTTGAAAAAGTAAAATCAAAGAATATATTATCATTAGGTTTATTAATGAATGATATTTTGACTAACGTTAATATAAAAACAGATATTACGCAAAATGAATTTAACAATTATTTAAAAGAAGCTGTTAGTTTAGAAGTTAATAAGTTGGAAAATTACAGAATACCATCTGATGGAAGTTATAAAGATGAAAAAGTGCAAATTGGAAAATTAAAAAATCAGGCTGTATTAATTCCATTAGATTTGGATGCTACACGTAAAGAAGTTAGGCAATTTATTTATGGAAATTAATCAATCGTATCGCCACTGGATTATGCTTGGAAAGAATAATTAGTAGTAAAACTAACAGAGAGATAAAAAGATATAGAGTAATTTTTTATTTTATTAGAAAAGAAGTTTAAGGAGATATTTGTGAAATTAATTAGAAAGAAAATTACAATCCATGGTGGGAATGAATTATTCATTTTAAAACCATGTGATATAAGCAAAAGTGTAACAGCCGGACATGATAATAAAGGATTTGTATTAATCTGGGGTAATGGGAGCGGATATCAGTTTTTGGCAGAGTGCTTCTCTATAGCAGCGAGCTTACAGAAAAATGAGATACTATATATACCTATCAGATATTGTCCAAGTGATGATTTTAAAGAAACTTTTAATGGCTTTGAATACAACTATAATATTGTATGTGTAAATTATTGTGAGACACAGATTTCTCTTAAAGACATAGAAGAAATCCTCAAAATAAAAATATATACAGAAGAGACTATTATCCTTATGCCGGATGTTAATACGGAGTATATTGACAGGTGGAAAACGAACAGACGTCTCACAGTTAAAATCCATAGGACGAACATGTATATATCAACTAATAGAGATGGATTTCATTCATTGTCACGTGGGGCATGTAACCTGACTGAATATGGAGATGAATTTATTAACGATTATTTACCACACATGCATTATGATTGGCATGAAAATACTTCTACCAGTGTCGGAATCACTCTGTATTATTGGCATGACAAATAGAAAATTGCCTTAGAACTTCATTTTTATCAATTTTGCGCGCATCATTTAAAATGGCAATTTCATAAGTGGAATGTAAAGAATGAAAGTATTTATAAATAATATTAATAAAGTATATCATTTTCCTAATCATTTTTGATACAATTGTCGATACATAATTGAATAATCTATAGATGGAGACATCCTAAAAATAAATAAAAAGGCACAAGAGAAAAATGCTAGAGAAACATGTCAAGGAGGACGAAGATGAAGAAGTTTATGGGAAAAATATTATTGGGGATTATGTGTATGGCAGCTGCAATAAGTATTAGTATGCTAAACGGTGTCAAAGTGAATGCAACTGCTACGCCGACTCCGACACCTGTTGAGGAAGAATATTACTTTGACTATGGTGGGAAAAAAATCCCCCATGGTGGAAGTATTACAATAAGTAATGGAAACAGTATTGATTTACGTATAAGCGCTACAGATGCAACTTCGGTTGATTGGAAATCCTCGGAGATTCGAGTAGCAGATTTAACTACAGGTTCACCAAGTTATCAAGTTAAAGTGAAGCCTAAGGGACCCGGTTTTTCTGAAATTTCTGCAACAATCACCAAAGGTGGAGTAACAAAAACTATTGTTTGTTACATAGAAGTGCCATTAGTGGTTGACAATGGTAATTTTACAACTACCAGTTCTGGAGAAAAGGTTTTACAGTTAATTTATATTCCTGGTGCAACGGATCCAAATAGTACCAAGACAATAAGTATCATAAAACCAGATTCTACTGTAAATCCTTATATATTATGGGAAAGTGCTAATCCTGAAGTTGCGGTAGTAGATTCTAATGGTAATGTTACAGCAAAGGGTGCAGGTTCTACTGTTATTACAATTACCACCGGTACCAGTTTATCAGATGGTAAAAAATTAGAAGCTAAGGTACCTGTTGTTGTTTCTCCACAAATTAAAGATGTTGATAATAATTATAAAGATAAAACAACAATTATATTGCCAGAAGGAATCTCAAGTACAACTTTATCATCTAATGCAATGTTTGCAACAAATTTAGCCTGGGAAATATGCGACCATAAGGGTACAATTATTCCTATTAGCGATACAGGAAGAATAATAAGAGATATCCATTCCTATAACGGTAATGTTGTATTAAGTAATTTAAAAGCAGGTACATATACTATTAAAGCCTATCCTAACGTTAAATACAAAGGTGATAGTAAAATTGATTCGCTAGAAGTAACTCTTATTGTACCAATTCATATTGAAAAAGATAATATTATTATGAATGTCGGTGATGATTTTAGATTAACAGATAACTCCAACATCTACAATCCGGGAATATTTACATATTCTTATAATCCTGTTGAAAAAGGAAGCACTGTTAATGTAGCTCCTTCCGCAGGAATTATAAAAGCAGAGCATGAAGGTTCTGTAGATGTAATATTAACCTATCAGGTAGCATCAGGATTATATAATACTTCTGTCTACACACCAAGTGATAAAACATTACGTATTACTGTTATTGATGGGATTTCTCTGAATCATACCAAAGCGACTATATATAAATCGGGCTCTATACAATTAATTGCAACTTCATCAGAGAACACCAATACAACTATTTGGACCACCAGTGATCCTACTGTTGCCACGGTTGAAGATGGATTGGTAACAGGTATTAAAAAGGGTTCTGCAACAATTACTGCGGCTCAAATCATTAAGGGTGTTCGAAAAACGGCAACCTGCATTATTTGGGTAGAGGATTCTGTATCAAATATCACCGTTACTCCAGCCAAGGTAACATTAGAAATAGATCAATTTGTAACCTTATCGGCGAAGGTTGAACCGGCTGGTTCTAACAAAGGACCTTTACATTGGGTATCATCTGATACTAACGTTGTGGAAGTGAAGGACTCTACTGATTTGGCAGCTACTATTCGAGGTGTTAAACCTGGTGTAGCGGTAATATCAGCAATTAATCAGGATAATGTTGTGGTGGGCTATTGCCATGTATCAGTAATGCAACACGTAGAAAAGATTACTTTATCAGAAACAGCGGTTACCGTTCCTTTAACTGCAAAGAGTTTTCAATTAAGAGCTAATATTGAACCACAAAATGCAACTAATAAAAATATACAATGGAAATCTACCAATGAAAGTATTGTAAAAGTTGATGATAAAGGTATGGTTACTTTGGTAGCACCTGGTGTTGCTGCAGTTATAGCATTTTCAGAAAGTGACCCTACCAAGACAGCTATTTGCAATATTAATGTAGAGGTTCCGGTTAGATCTTTAACCTTAGATGAAAAGACAAAAGTCATGTACGTTGGCGAGTCCATAAGAATTGGATACTTATTAACACCAAGTGATGCTTCTAGGAAGAATGTAGTTTGGAGTTCTACCGATACATCCGTAGTCAGTGTAGATTCAATAGGTTTAATTACAGCAAGAGCTGCTGGACAGGCTATTGTAATGGTAAAAACGGAAGACGGTGCATATTATAGTACCTGTACCATTACAGTAAGGCAAAAAGCAACGGGTATAAAATTTGATGTAACTAATCTTGAATTAAATGTAGGTCAATCTTATACTATAGAACTGACAGTTACTCCATCTAACAGTACAGAACTTGGCTTAACTTGGGCGTCAACAGATACTAAGATTGCAACAGTAGATGAAAAAGGCAGAATTACTGCTAAAGCCCCAGGTAAAGCGGTAGTATTTGCAAAGACTGCATATGGGGATGCTGTTTATTGTAATGTAACGGTTGTACAACAGCCAAATGAAATTCAGCTTAACTTTGACGAAAAAACACTTGTAATTGGTGAAACATTTAAATTGAAAGCGACTATGCAGCCAAGTTCTGCAGAAGAAGTAGGTTTGATTTGGTCTAGTTCCAATGAAAAGGTTGCAAGAGTATCCAATAATGGCACTGTAAAAGCTATATCCGGTGGTACAGCAATTATCAAAGTACAAACGGCAGACAAAAAAATTACAAAGTTTTGTATCGTTAAAGTAGTAGAACCTGTAACTAATGTAAAATTAAACAAATCCAGCTATATACTTGGCGTTGGTAAGAGATTCACCTTAAAAGCTACCGTAGAAGCAAATACTGCAACCAATCCAAAATTAAAATGGACTTCTAGTAATTCAAGGGTAGCAACCGTTAATTCACAAGGAAAAGTAACTGCCAAGCGTCCTGGAACAGTTGTAATTACTGCTACTGCACTAGATGGTACAAGGGCAGAGGCAAGTTGTGATATTCGAGTAGTAAAAGCGGTAACATCGGTTAGACTTAATGTTTCTTCCGTTACCACAGTGGAAGGCAGAAGCTTTAAGCTAAAAGCTACCGTAAGACCAACCAATGCAACAATTAAAAAGGTAAAATGGACTTCCAGTGATGAGTCTATAGCAATTGTTGATTCAAGAGGTGTGGTTACAGCATTAAAAGCAGGTACTGTAAAGATTAAGGCAACGGCAGCTGATAATAGCGGCAAATATGGTATGGCAGTGGTGAAAGTAAAGCCTCTGGTACCTGCCACTAAAGTAATAATTTCTACTGAAAGCTTAATCATGACAACTGGTGAATCAACTACATTACAAAAGGTCATTAATCCAACCAACAGTACGGATAGATTTACTTGGGAGACAGATAATAAATCAGTTGCATCTGTTGATAAAGCAACTGGAAGAGTAACAGCACATAAACCAGGTACAGCAAATATTATCTTAATTACAGAATCTGGTAAGACAGCAACAACAAAGGTAACAGTTGTTGGCTTAAATACAACTTATCTTGAATTAGAGCAATATTCCAGATACACCTTAAGTGTTGTAGGAGTTAATACTGGAGTTATATGGGATGTAGATGACCCAAGTATTGCAACGGTACAAAATGGTGTCGTTGAATCTAGAAAAGTTGGAACAACTACTATTACAGCAAATATAAATGGTAAAACTTTAAGATGTAAAATAAAAGTTACACCGATTGCATAATCAAATCATAAAGTAAACAAGATACCCAATAATTATTACTAAAAGTGTAATTATTGGGTATCTTGTATTCTGTGGAGTATGTATATTGTTGGTGCCATTGCCGGTGTTATTGTCGGTGTTACTGCCAGTGTCATTCTGAGGGCGTTATTTGCCCGAAGAATCTCAACAGAAATGGGATTCTTCGGGCAAAT
>CALDJN010000068.1 GCA_937901695.1 uncultured Anaerocolumna sp. | reverse complement strand
CAATGATATAATCCGGCAGTCCAAGCTTTGAAGAGATGGCAAATGCATTACTCTTACCGGGAATTCCAATTAGAAGGCGATAGGTTGGTCTTAAAGTTTCTACATCGAATTCACAGCAGGCATTACTAACGCCTTCTGTAGACAAGGCATATACTTTTAATTCACTGTAATGTGTAGTTGCCATAGTAGTTACTTTTCTCTTATGAAGATTGGACAATATGGACATGGCAAGAGCAGCACCTTCTGTTGGATCTGTTCCCGCACCTAATTCATCAAATAATACAAGAGATTTATAATTAGCATGCTCCAGTATGGATACCGTATTGGTCATATGAGAGGAAAAGGTGCTTAAACTTTGCTCAATACTTTGTTCATCACCAATATCTGCATAGACTTCTTCAAATACTGCTAACTGGGAACCGTCAAAGGCAGGTATGTGAAGTCCAGCCTGACCCATTAAAGTAAGTAAACCAACTGTTTTTAAGGACACTGTTTTACCGCCGGTATTAGGACCTGTTATAACTAATAGGCTAAAGTCTTTACCTAAATTAATATCAATAGGTACTACTTTTTTTGAATCGATGAGAGGATGTCTGCCTTTTTTAATGTTAATGACACCATTTTCATTAAATATAGGCTGGCTGCCTTTCATTTGCTTGGATAAATTGGCTCTGGCAAATATAAAGTCTAACTGAGCCATAGTAGTTACGTTGTTATAAAGCTTTTCAACTTCCATACCAGCTAAATTACTTAATTCAGCTAATATTTTTTCAATTTCTTCCTGCTCTTTAATCGCCAACTCTTTTAAATCATTGTTTAACTTTACAACAGCCATGGGCTCTATAAATAAGGTGGAACCGGAAGAGGATTGATCATGAATCATTCCGGGAAATTGGCTGCGGTATTCCTGCTTAATTGGAATACAATATCTTCCGTTTCGCATAGTAATAATATTTTCTTGAAGCATAGTTCTTGAACCTGAGGAAGTAACGATGGAATTAAGCTGTTCATGAATTTTATCATTGGCTATTTTTATGGAACGACGTATTCCCTTTAGTGTGGGGCTTGCATCATCGGCAATTTCTTCTTCGCTGATAATACAACGTTTAATTTCGTTATTTAAAGGACTTAATGGTTCTAGAGAGGCAAACATAGAATCTAAAGAATCTCCGCTGTTTTCCTCATTATCTCTGCTTCCATAGGCTTTCACCCGAAGGGTAGCATCTAAAAGTGAACTAATATGCAATAGTTCCCCAGCACCTAAGGTAGAGCCAACCTCTAACCGTTTTATAGAGGGACGAATATCGTGTAATCCATAAAAGCCCAGACTCCCTTTTTTAAAGATACGGGATAGGGCATCTGAAGTCTCTTTTTGCCGGATATTAATATCCTCTATATTATCACTGGGAAGAAGGGCAGCGCACATGTCCTTGCCCATTCTGGAACCTGCTAGTTCTGATAATTTATCTATAATCTTGTTGTATTCTAAGGTCCTTAATACTTTGGAATTCATAGGATTCCTCCTTCACTACAATCTATATTGCCAAATAGTTGAGTATTTGATATGATATCATTACCTATTTTACCTTATTTACAACAAAATTAAAACCATATTTTCAAAAATAGCCATAAGCCTTCCTTATGTTTACAAAACATTCATATATTGTTCATAAATCGGTGGTAAAATAACCTTATGGATTGTCCTAAAGGAGAAATGAAATGTCTGAAGAAAATAATAACAAGGATAATAAATTTTCTTTTATTCAAGAACAGATAACATCTAAAAAGAAAAGCAGATGGAAGAGAATGCTGATTTCCTTAGGTTGGACCATAGTATTAGCTTGTGTATTTGGTGCCATAGCAAGCGTAGCATTTTGTATTTCACTTCCTAAGATAAGTAAATTTTTAAATGTGAACCAGGATAAAAAAACGATAGAATTTCCAACAATGGCTCCAGAGGATGTGGATAAGAATCATGCAGATCCTAACCCTGACAATTTGGGGGGCAATCAGGATATTACAGCGGATAATAGGGAGCAAAATTCAGATAAAAGTAATTCATCAGTCGGACAAAATTCAGATAAAAGTAATTCATCGGTCGGACAAGATACAAACAAAAAGGGAACAAATGAGGCAGAGGTACATACTCCTGAAACAGTGGTTATTGAGCAACCCATCAAAGCAAAAGCAGATGTTGAAGATTTTTTAAATATGTATACAGAAATAAGAGCTATTGCCAATAATGCCAATAAGTCCATGGTTACCGTAACAAGCGTTCGTAAAGGCGTAGATTGGTTTAATAATGATTATGATGCTATAAAGGTCACTAGTGGTCTTATTGTAGCCAATAATGGTGCAGAGCTGATTATTTTAGTTAGTTTAGATAAGATTCAAGAAGCCAACAGAATAAAGGTTACTTTTTTTAATTCCGTTGAAGCCGAAGGTGTCCTGCAAAGTTACGATACAGATCTTAATATTGCTGCTATTGCAGTAAAATTAAAAGACATACCGGAACAAAATCGAAAAGATATAAAACCTGCCATTTTAGGAGAATCCTTTGCACTTGTAGTAGGTACTCCAGTTATTGCATTAGGTAATCCCAATGGTTATGTAGGCTCTATGGAGCTTGGATTCATTACTAGTAAAGGAAATAGCGCATATATCACTGATAATAAAGTGGATATATTTAATACAAGTATTAATGATAATAAGAATGCTGACGGAGTTATTTTTAATTTTAAAGGTGAAGTAATTGGAATCATTACTAAAGTTTTAAAAGATGAAGTCAATGAGAATGTGAATACGGTCATAGGAATCTCAAAAATAAAAAAGATTATCGAAAGTCTGGTTAATAAACAAGACCAGGTTTATTTTGGAATTAAGGGAATGGATATGACTGCTGAAGCATTAGAAAAAGCAGGAATCACAGGTGGTGTATCCGTAACAGAAGTCGAACCGGAATCACCAGCTTTGAAAGCAGGCTTAAAGAATGGAGACATTATACTTACGGTAAATGAAACTCCTATTAACTCCATGAATTCCTTCTATAACATTATTTCCTTATATGAACCCAAAACATCAATTACCATAACGGTAAAGCGAGACACCAAGAATGCAGAAAATAATTTAAATTTTGAAGTTATTTTAGAGAAAAAAGATAAATAATCATACCTTATACCACTGAAAGGATACCAAAGTTTAGGCTGGGCGCAAATAAACAATTGGTACTTTTCAGTGGTTTTATTTTTGCTACGGTTCAATCTGTTGCATCCTACAGGCTGTACTGTAACTTATATTCTAAGTATTTTTATTTGAGAGTCAAAAGACTTCAACTAATTAAATTATGAATAGTAGTCCATATATATGCACTGCTATTCATTCGATAAACTATATTTAGACTTTTGACACTCAAATCATTTTTCTTGATTCAAGAAAAAATAACTACTTTGATTCTATGTAATAATAGTGTACAATAGGAATATGTGAGACTAGAAAGGTTAGGTATTAACAAAATGAAATATATTAAAGATTTGCATGAGGGAGATATTGTATCGGGGACCTATCTCTGTAAGGAAAAAAGAAATTTAATGACGAAGGCGGGTAATGATTATTTTTCCTTGGCTCTGCAAGACAAAACCGGTAATCTTGACGGTAAAGTGTGGAAGCTTCATAATGGCATCGAAGAATTTGATGCCATGGAATATATCCACGTGGAAGGTAGAATTGTTAGTTTTCAAGGTGCACTTCAATTGAATATAGAACGAGTAAGAAGAAGTCAGGAAGGTGAGTATAATCCTGCTGATTTTGTGCCTTCTACCACGAAGGATATTGAAGAAATGTACAGTGAAATATTGCAATATATTAGCAAATTAAAGGAACCTCATCTTAAAATACTTGCGGAAAGCTTTTTTGTAAATGATACCGCATTTATTCATAAATTCAAGAAACATTCTGCAGCAAAAACCGTTCATCATGGTTTTATAGGTGGATTATTAGAACATACTTTAAGTGTAGTGAAACTATGTGATTATTTTGCAAATCAGTATCCGATTATTAATCGGGATTTATTAATAACAGCGGCTATGTTTCATGACATCGGTAAGATGGAAGAACTTTCAACTTTCCCAGAAAATGATTATACCGATGAAGGTCAATTATTAGGACATATATTTATAGGAGCAGAAATTTTAGGTAATAGAATTCAGATTATCCCTGATTTTCCAAAACAGCTGGCAGTTGAATTAAGGCACTGTATTCTCTCCCATCATGGTGAACTGGAATACGGTTCACCAAAAAAGCCTGCTATTGCAGAAGCTTTGGCTTTGAATTTTGCAGATAATGCAGATGCCAAGCTGCAGACTATGACAGAAATTCTAAGTGGTGCAGATGAAAAATGCGACTGGGTTGGATATAATAGATTTTTTGAATCCAATATAAGGAGGACTACCTTTTAACATCATTAAGGAAGCGCCGACTTGCCTGTTTTAGCAGGAGTTCAAGCTCCTGATAAAGTGCTATATAAGTGGCAATGGGATTATGAACAAGCAGCGTTAGCGGATAAACTTGCCTACAGGCAAGTTTATCCGATTTGACTATAAAAGGAAGTGACTTAGATGATAGTGAATAAGAATGATGAAGTTATAATAGATATTGAAGATATGGGTTCCGATGGAGAAGGAATCGGTAAATACCAGGGTTACACAATCTTTGTAAAGAACGCTATTATTGGAGATAAAATCAAAGCGAAGCTAATGAAAACCAAAAAGTCTTATGGTTATGGAAGACTAATGGAAGTCATAGAACCTTCTCCATATAGAGTAACACCAAAGTGCCCAATAGCTGGGAAATGCGGAGGTTGTAGTATTCAACATCTGGATTATGAAAAACAGCTGGAATATAAACAAAATAAAGTGAAAAACTGCCTTGAAAGAATTGGAGGATTTCCAGTAGAAGAGTTCTGTAAGGAAAATATAATGGAACCCATTATAGGCATGAAGGAACCATTTTATTATAGGAACAAGGCACAGTTCCCTGTAGGTGTAAACAAAGAGGGCAAGGTGGCTATTGGTTTTTATGCAGGAAGAACCCATTCTATTATTGACACCAGCCATTGTTACATTCAGGCACCTGTTAATGATGAGATACTGCAAAGAGTTAGAAAGTTTATAGAAGAATATGAAATTTCTGTTTACAATGAAGAAAAACAGGAAGGATTAATTCGCCATATTCTAACCCGGGTTGGTTTTACTACAGGTGAAATCATGGTATGCTTAATTATCAATGGAAATAATCTTCCTTATAAGGAGCAATTCATTGCAAGCCTTTGTGAGATATCTCATATGACAAGTATTAGTATAAATATCAATAAGGAAAAAACCAATGTAATATTAGGTGATAAAGTAAAAACTCTTTGGGGTAAGCCATATATCACCGACAATATTGGAGATATCAAGTATCAAATATCACCTTTGTCTTTTTATCAGGTAAATCCTATTCAGACAAAAGTTTTATATGAAACTGCCCTTTCATACGCAGATCTCCATGGGGAGGAAACCGTATGGGATCTTTATTGTGGAATTGGAACCATATCCTTATTTCTAGCGCAGAAAGCAAAACAAGTCTATGGTGTTGAGATTGTTCCTCAGGCAATTGATGATGCTAAGAAAAATGCAGAGATTAATCATATTACCAATGCAGAATTCTTTGTAGGGGCAGCAGAAGAGATACTTCCCCAAAAATATAAAGAAGATTCTATCTGTGCCGATGTTATCGTAGTTGATCCACCAAGAAAAGGCTGTGAGGAAAGCCTGCTGGATACTATTATTCAGATGGCACCCAAAAGAATGGTCTATGTATCCTGCGACCCTGGAACCTTGGCAAGGGATTTAAAGTATTTGTGTAAAAAGGATTATGAGATTTCTAAAATTCAGGCTGTGGATCAGTTTGGACATAGTGTTCATGTTGAGTGCGTAGTAGGAATGCAAAGGAAAGATACTTAGAAATCCTGAGTTTTCAGCACTTTGCACGATATACTACTTTCACCACGGATGGCGAAGATTACGGAAATAAGGTGCTGGGAGATAAAATTGACGTATCAGTTATACTGGATATGGAGTGGGTAGGCATGTTTAATGTATGTGTAGATTAGAGTGTTCAGACATGTCTATAATACGCAATGTGATTCGTTTTGAGATTGGGCAATGAGCAGGGTAAATTGCAACCGGAGAGGCTGCAGCTTTTGAATAAACTAGCCATTCGTCAGTTAGAAGCAATTCAGGAAATCAATATGGATACAATTAAGAAACTAGAAGGAAGATAATAGCACTTGCGAAAAATTAATCTGAATTGTAGATGAAAAATGGATGTAATGAAATCAGGGAGGTGTTTGGTACGCTATATGATTGGGGGGAGAGTTGATAAAAGTGGAAATAGATTTGAAACTAGATAGGCAATATACCAAATCAAAATGGGGGCATATTATTTATCGGAAATGTTTATTCTCAAAACGAATTTGCCGATGTAATGAATAATATGGATGCAATGGGTAAAGCGCAAGCAGAAGCAGTTCTCTATATGGCTATCATATATTTCAATAAAGATGAATTTAATTCATTAGCTAAAAATATGATACGCAAATTTAAGACAAGTACAATAGATTTGGAAATGCCGATTTCAAGATTATTTTATGATAATCTTATTGATTTAGGGAGTAATTAATTAGGAGTGAAAATATGAAGGTGTTATATGGAACAGGAAATCCAGCTAAGCTATCTGCCATGAAAAGACGATTGGAAAGTCTGGATATGGAGATTATTGGATTAAAAGATTTAGATATGGAGATACCAAATGTACCGGAGGACGGACTTACTCCATTGGAAAATGCAAGGCAGAAAGCAAGTGCGTATTATGAATTATTTCATATACCTGTTTTTTCATGTGATTCTGGATTATATTTTGATAACATACCAGATGAAGTTCAACCAGGAGTTCATGTGAGAACAGTAAATGGCAAATATCTTACAGATGATGAAATGATTGCATATTATTCTAGCTTGGCAGGTAAATATGGGGATTTAACAGCTAGGTATAAAAATGTAATCTGCTTTATTATGGATGATGAACATACATTTGAAGCGATGGAGTCAACCATGGAGAGCGAGAAGTTTATTATTACATTTAAACCACATGATATATTGAAAAAAGGATTTCCATTAGATAGTTTATCTGTAGATATTACGACGGGAAAGTATTATTACGATTTACCGGAAGATGAATTGGATCAGGTGGCGGTGGAAGATGGATTTATGGAATTCTTTAAACAATGCATCTTCAGGCATCGCATGCTGATTAGATGATAGCAGGGATGCTACCAAAATTCAGTGGTTCATTTACTTGTATGCAAGTGCTGCCAAAATTCAGTGGTTCTTTACCAGTATGCAAGTGCTATCAAAAATCAATGCTTTATTTACTTGTATGCAAGTAGATATAAATGTCTATTTTTTTTATATGAAATAAATGCTATAATATTCTAGCGTCAAGTTAATATTTTCACAAACATAAAATACGAAATCATATAAGTTATAAATTAATACTTTTAAGGCGAGGGGAAAGTATTAAAAATAAATACGCCTATTCTGCTTAACAAATAGTAGAATAGGCGCTTTTTTGTACAAAACACTTGACTTTTTTGTAATATAATAGCATACTATGTGATGGAATTATGGCAAATTTGGCCATAATAATATTAAGAAAATATACAATGCATAAATAATCAAGTATATTTTAGAGGAGGACTTGTGATACAATCTAGTACCATTAAACAAAAATTAAAAGAGTATATTCTGATTACCATTGGAGTGTTATTAGTAGTTTTCGGGGTATATTTTTTTAAGTTTCCTAATCATTTTACAATTGGTGGAGTAACTGCTTTAGCTATACTTCTTAGCAGCATTTTTGGCGGAAGTGTTAGCCAGGGAACTATTGTTTTAGTAGTTAATATAATTTTACTTATCGTTGGATACATTATATTAGGTAAAAGTTTTGGCAACAAAACAGCATATGGTAGTATTTTAATGTCTCTAGCTTTAAAGGCTTTAGAAGTTATTGCACCAATGAATCAACCATTGACCAATGAACCGGTTTTGGAATTAGCATTT
>CALDJN010000067.1 GCA_937901695.1 uncultured Anaerocolumna sp. | reverse complement strand
TATGAACCTCCTTGATAATATTGTTTGGGGTCGATGCCCCTGCTGTAATACCTACGCTACGAAAAGATTGGAGTTTATCCAAATCTAGGTCTCTAAGTGTCTGTATATAGTAAGTATTTTCACATTCTAATTTAGATATTTCGTAAAGCTTTTGGGTATTCGAACTATGTTTGCCACCAATTATAATCATGGCATCAGACTCTTTTGCAAGCTGTTTAACCTCTGTCTGACGTTCTTCAGTAGCATTACATATCGTATTTAAAACAATTATATCATAACCCTTTTTTGTGATAATTTCAACTAAATCTTGAAATTTCTTGTAATTATATGTCGTCTGGGATACAATACATACTGTTTTCCCTTCTGGTATTTTTAAATGTTCTGCTTCACTTGCATCTTTTATTACTGAATAATCATTATTCTCACACCATCCTTTGATTCCTTCTACTTCAGGATGTGCATCATTACCAACGATTATGATATAATGACCCAATTCGCTGTGCTCTTTTACAACTCTATGAATTTTTAACACATAAGGGCAAGTAGCATCAACTAATTTTAGACCTTGTTCTTTAATAACATCATAGACTTCTTTCGATACACCGTGAGAACGTATAATTATTGTACCCTCAGTAATTCCTTTTAATTCTTCTATTGTATGAATCAATTCAACACCCTTGGAAGCCAAATCTTCAACAACTTCTTCGTTATGAATGATTGGACCATAGGTATAGACTTTTTCACCTTTTTCGGCTTCTTTATAAACCATATCGACAGCTCGTTTTACACCAAAACAGAAGTAATTGATAAAATCATTGCTTTATATTACGATAAATTAACCTCTTTCTAATTTATCGTAATATAAAGCAATGATTTTATCAATTACTTCTTCTATACTCATGTTAGAGGAATCAACCAATATGGCATCCTCTGCCTGACAAAGTGGAGATATATCCCGATTCATATCTTGATTATCTCTTGCTATAATGTCTTGTTCAATTTCATCTATATTACAAGGGATACCCTTTTTTGTTAATTCACTCCAACGTCTTCTGGCTCTTTCTTTAGAACTTGCTGTTAAATATATTTTTAATCCTGCATCCGTAAGTACAACGGTGCCAATATCTCTTCCATCCATAATTACGGTTCTGATTTTGGCTAGGCTTTGTTGTAACTCAACCATTTTTGTTCTTACTTCCTGAAGAGTTCCAACAGTAGAAGCCATTTTTCCCACTTCTTCTGTTCGAAGAAGTTTTGTAACATTTTCTCCATTTAGGATAACCTGCTGCTCTCCATCTTTATAATCAATGGTTACATTAACAGAATCACAAGCTTTCTCAATTTCTTCCGGGCGTTCCGTATTAATGTTTTCTCTTATAAAATACAATCCCATAGCACGATACATAGCACCTGTGTCTACATATATAATCTGAAGTTTCTTTGCTATGCTTTTTGCAATAGTACTTTTGCCTGCACCTGCAGGTCCATCAATGGCTATATTTTTATTTTTCATCCTACTTGTCCTATCTACCTATATTTATCTATAAAATTTATGTTTAAGAAATATACCACTTGAAGGAAAGTCGCTAAATGAATATATTAATTGATATTCATTGAATACCTATAGTTAGGCTTTTGATGTCCTGTCAATTTATATATTCCAATTTAAACCGAACTACCAGCAATATATCCAGTTGACCATGCAATTTGTAGATTAAAACCACCTGTTAATGCATCCAAATCTAGTACTTCTCCTGCAAAAAACACATTGGAAACAATCTTGGATTCCATGGTAGATGGATTGATTTCTTTTACCTGAATACCGCCTTTGGTTATAACTGCTTCATTATATTCACGCAGGCTGGTTATGTGAAAAGTCAAGCCTTTTAACAGGTTAACAAGTCTGGTTCGTTCCTCTTTTGTAATTAAATTTACTTTTTTTTCTGGGTCAATGAGACTTAAAGCTATTATAACTGGAATCAGTTTATGTGGCAATAGTCTATCTAAAGCATTTTTAAATTGTTTATTACTAAATTCTCCAAAATCTCTTAAAACCCTTTCGTCTAGTTGTTCTGTTGTAAGTGCAGGTTTTAAGTCTATGGAAAGTACTAAGTCTTTATTATCCATATAAGGGATACAATAGCTGCTTGAACTTAATATAACAGGTCCACTTACTCCAAAATGAGTAAATAATAATTCTCCAAAGTCTCTGTATATTTCTTTCTTTTTAGAAGTTATATTAATTTCTATATTCTTTAATGATAAACCTTGCAGTTCTTTTACTACTCCTATTTCCTTTACGTTCATAGGTACTAAGGATGGATTACATTTCGTTATGGCATGCCCTATGGATTTAGCAAATTCAAAACCATCGCCGGTGGAGCCAGTGGCTTTATATGAAAGACCACCTGTGGCAATTATAATTTTATCACCATACAATATATCGGTATTATTTTTTATAACTACACCTTTAAAGGTATTGTTTTCCAGCAGTATATGGTCTACTTCTTGTTCGAAGCGTATATCTACATGTAAACGGTTTAATTCTTTGGATAATGCAGAAATGACATCAGAAGATTTATCAGACTCAGGAAAAACACGATTACCTCTTTCAATTTTAGTCTTTAACCCCAGTTCTTCAAAGAATTGAATTAGATCATAGTTACTGAAGGTATAAAAAGCGCCATAGAGAAATTTGGAATTTGTTACTACATTACGAAATAAATCTTCTATATCGCAGGCATTTGTAATATTACATCTGCCTTTCCCGGTAATGTACAACTTTTTGCCTAATTTATTATTCTTCTCTAATAATATTACTTCATTATTATTACGGGCAGCAATTATAGCTGCCATCATTCCGGCAGGTCCTCCACCTACTACAATTACTTTTGCCCTTGAAAAATGGTCTGTCATATATCCTCTTTCCTCATATGGTATTTCCATATATTCTATTTCCATATATTTTATTTCTTTAACTTTTATTTTATAGTTCCATTTTATTATTATTTATAGACGAAATAATTGATTTGAATGTGAAAAGTCTTGTACTAATTAAATTATGAAGGAACTATTGCAAAACTGTCATTGCCAAAGCGTGTCATTCTTATGAAAGCGTGTCATTGCTATAAAAGCGTGTCATTCTGAGCCCAAGGGGCGAAGAATCTCATTTTAAAGCGAGATTCATTTCAAAGCGAGATTCATTCCAAAGTGAGATTCATTTCAAAGTGAGATTCATTTCAAAGTGAGATTCTTCGAGCTATAATTCAGCTTTGCTGAATTTGCTCTCAGAATGACAAAGTTTGCTCCGAATGACAAAATCCGCCCTGAATGGCAAAACTTGCTTGAGGGATATTTTAATGCTGTTTTTTGGAATTACCTTCAAGATATACTTCATCTATACCAAACTTATAATTTTTTGATATATATTTTTTCCCCTCTACACGATAAATTACCTTTGGATATTGTGGAAAGTTTTCAATTATGCTTTGTGCAATGGCATCCAGAATAGTGGACTCTAAAGAAGATTCCACATTGACCAATGGAGCCTGATTTGAAAGAAAACTTACAATAACCGTATCCTTTTCAACGAGAATCTCATCAATTCCAACGGTAAGAGAACGATCAGCGAAAGAATCTACTACCATATCAACTACTAACTCTGGAGTTAATTCAGTTTCTTCTGGTACCAGTGCTATTGCCGGTTCAATTTCTAAGCTGACATCATTAAATGTGTAGATGGAAATTTCTTTATTTGCAACTGGTGCAACATTTTCCTTTTCTTTAGAAACTTCTGTTTTGGCAGATTTATCAGAAACATCATTTTCATTACTTTTTTTTGTATTTTCTGCTTCTTCGTTTACTATTTTCTTTTCAATATTATCTAATTGTGTACTGGCTTTGTTATCATTTGGCTTGTTTGCATTAGTAGTACAACCTGTTATGAATAACATACATGATATAGATAAAATTAAACTTGCTTTCTTAATTGAATTCTTTTTCATAAACTCCGCTCCTTACTTAAGTTCATTTAGCTTAAGAGCACGAAATATACTTCTTCTATTATTAAGAAGTCCATATTTCAGTATCATCATTAGCATATCAATATATTTAAACATGATTCCCTATATCATTACTTATACTTTACACAGGTTAAATACAATTTGAATATTTTTGCAGTTTAACCAATACCTCTTCTACTAAATATTATGATTTAACTTTGTCATTTCTATGTTAAAACATTGATATTTTATGGGCAAACATCATATTTTATTAATTTGAATGTTTATGAAACTTTATTCTTACTGAAATATTGTTATATACATTTTTAATTTGAGTTTAATTCGAATTCTTCAATTATAGAAGTCCTTAATAAATTGAGCCCGTTAATCACGGTTAACTCTCTAATTTTTTGCCGGTTTCCTTTAAATTGATATTTTTCCACTTTAACATGACCATTTACCATACAAGCAATATATACAGTACCAACTGGTTTTTCTTCCGAGCCGCCTCCAGGTCCTGCTAAACCAGTAACTGCTATAGACGTTTTATTTTTTAGATTATTGCATGCGCCACGTGCCATTTCAGCGGCGGTTTCCCTGCTAACTGCCCCGTAAGTTTCTAATGTTTCATGACTCACATTTAGATATTTTTCTTTTGCTTCATTGGAGTAAGTTATAAATCCCTCTCCAAGTACAGCTGATGCACCAGGTACATTTACTAATCTTCCGGTTAATAGACCACCTGTACAAGATTCTGCTGTAGATATGGTTAAATTGTGTTTAACTAACAGATTTACTACCACATCTTCTAAGTTTTCCTCTTCTTTATTCGTGTAAATGTGAGTAGAAAAACGTTTCTCTAATTCTTCTACAACAGGTTTTACCAAATTCTTTCCTTCTACCATAGTAGAAGCACTTGCTGTAATCCTCAAATGTACTTCCCCAGTCTTAGCATAAGGAGCTATGGTTGGATTTGTTTGGCCATCAATTAAATCCTGAATCATAGTTTCAGCTTTGCTTTCACCAATTCCACATATTTTAATCATTTCAGAATACAAGACACCCGGTTGAAGTTTATTTAAATATGGGAAAATATCCATATCAAACATTGGCTGCAATTCGTTTGGCGGTCCTGGTAATAGAATAATAATTTTACCTTCCTCAGTTTTTACAATGAGACCTGGTGCTGTTCCATTATGATTGTCTACAACAGTAGAACCTTCAATAATCAAGGCTTGCTTCCAATTGTTCTCCGTAATTTCCAAGCCTTTTTTTCTAGTAAAATATTCAATAATTCTCTCTTTTGTATGAGAATGTTCTATAAGTTTTTTATTTAAAACTTTTGCTGTAACTTCTTTTGTCAAGTCGTCTTTTGTAGGCCCAAGTCCACCTGTAAGAATCAGAAGGTCGGCACGGGATAATGCTGTTTTTATTACACTAGCTAATCTTTCTTCATTATCTCCTACTGATACCTGATAGTAATTGGAAATACCTAACTCTGCGCATTTTCTAGCTAAATAGTTGGCATTGGTATTCACTATATTTCCAAGTAGAATTTCGGTACCTACACTTATTAGTTCTGCAATCATTGTTAAAATCACCTTCGTTTTTTATTTACTTTTGCTCAGATAGTACTTTTCTATTCTTATATAAATAATCTACTAATGAAATAACCGTAAGTACTAATGCAAGATAAATAAATATCTGCTCTAAAATATTAAATACTGGATAATCAAGGTTAATGATTAAAAGAATACACATAATCATTTGAGAGGTTGTTTTGAATTTACCCCAATAACTTGCTGCTATGACAATACCATTATCAGAGGCAACCAAGCGAAATCCGCTAATTATAAATTCTCTGGATATTATAACAATTATTATCCATGCTGGTATCAATTGTAATTGTACAAAGCAAATGAAAGCTGAACTTACTAAAAGTTTGTCAGCTAAAGGATCTGCAAATTTACCAAAGTTTGTGACTAAATTATATTTTCTTGCGATATATCCATCTATAAAATCAGTGAGACTCGCTGTAATAAATATAATTGCAGCAATCAGGTTCCCGTAAGGTATGTTGGGAACTAGAAAAAATATTAAAAACAATGGAATCATAAAAACTCGTAATATCGTTATTTTATTTGGTAAATTCATGGCGAACCTTCCTTTCAAATATTAATTATTTTATTTTCTTTTGTTTGTCATTGTCATTCTGAACCGCAGGTGAAGAATCTCCGTGTCATTCTGAACCGTAGGTGAAGAATCCCCATTACTTTGGAATACTAGATTCTTCGCTTAGGCTCAGAATGACAATTTTGTGCCACTTGCAACTTCCACGCCACTTGCAGTTTTCCCATAAACTAAATCAACTCTCCAATTAAATCATATCCATTTGCATCGGTAACCAGGACTTCGACAAATTCTCCTGACATTAATTCGGCACGGGTTGGCACAAAGATATATCCGTCAACATTTGGCGCATCTTTATAGGTTCTTCCAATATAAACATTTCCCATGGACATTACTTCTGCTTCTGATAGCTGTGTCTTGTCTGCATATTCTTCAACAGGTAATTTACCTTCAATCAAAACCTTTAGTTTTTGGCTTATCATATCCTTTGCTCTTGCAAAGGCGATACCTTGTTGTAATTCCATAATTTCAGCCTGGCGGCGTTTTTTAATATGTCTTCGAATCTGGTTCTTCATTTTGGCTGCGGGAGTATCTTCTTCTTTAGAATAAGTAAATACACCTAAACGGTCAAACTTCATTTCATCTACAAAGTCTATTAATTCATTATGTTCTTCATCCGTTTCTCCTGGAAAGCCTGTAATTAAGGTAGTTCTAAGGGCAATATCCGGTATTTCCTTTCTTAGTTTTCTAATGATATTGACAAGTTCTTCTTTGTTGGTTCTTCTTCCCATTCTTTTTAAGATGTTATCGGAAGCATGTTGTATCGGCATGTCTAGATAGTTACAGACTTTTTCTTCTTCTTTTATTACCTGAATCAGTTCATCAGTAATCTCTTCCGGATAGCAATAAAGTATTCGAATCCACTCAATTCCTTCTATCTTGCATAATTCTCTTAAAAGTTTTGGAAGTAACTTTTCTCCATATAAATCTTTACCATATAAAGTTGTTTCCTGCGCTACAAGTATTAGTTCCTTAACTCCACTTTCTGCAAGTTTTGTCGCTTCTTCTAATAGAACCTCCATTGGCACACTCCTATAATTTCCGCGAATCTTAGGAATAATGCAGTAAGTACAATGTTTGTCACAGCCTTCCGCAATCTTTAGATAGGAAAAATAACCGCCAGTGGTATTCACACGTGAAGTTTTAATCTGAACAGCGCTGTCTTTGTCTTTAACTGCTACTGTTTTCTTACCTTCTAATACTGCGTCAATAACTGCTCCAATTTCATCATAGCTGGTAGTACCAACAATTGCATCAACTTCAGGTATTTCATTTTGAATATCTTCCTTATACCTTTGTGCCATACACCCGGTAACAATAAGACCTTTTAATCTGCCGTTCTTCTTATATTCTGCCATTTCAAGAATGGTATTAATGCTCTCTTCCTTTGCATCATTTATAAAACAGCAGGTATTAACTATAATAATATCCGCTTCCTCTTCCTCATTGGTAATTGCAATACCTTTTTCGCGGATAAGACCAAGCATTACTTCACTATCTACCAAATTTTTATCACAACCTAGTGATATAAATAATATATTCATATATTCCTCCAAAAATAAAATAACTTTACAATAATCTAAAATTAACATATATATCATGTCCAAAAACATTTTAACAGTTTTCTTTTTAAAATGGAACCTTAATTTCATTCTTTTATAAAAAATACATAATTCTAATCGGATTCTAATTGACTTTAGCATTAATTTTGTTATTATTATCTAATAAAAGCAGAATAATGCTTGCACCACAGGAGGTTAGGTTGAAAAAGTAAGCTTTTTTCAACCAGCAATTTGTGCCGGAGCATAAATTGCTGTCATTATTAAAATGGTGCTAAAGCACCGGAATTGAGGATTTTATGAAAAAATTTTTAAAATGGTTCGTTGTAGTATTGGTTTTATTTTTAATTACTTTTATTTATTACTACATTGCACTACCTGCAATTAATATCCATTCACCAGGTTTTTGGTTCTTCATAATTGGTGGTTTACTGTTAATTACAATTATTATTGGAATAGCTACTGCCAACATTGATAGAATTGGGCATCGCATGCCTGGTCCTATGTTTAAGAATAATTTCTTTAAGATAGCTTTTACGGTAACTGGTGTTATCGTTATAGTATTTCTTCTTGGAAGTATTTTATCTTCTCCTATTATAAATGCGAAAAAATATCAAAGTTTACTTACTATTACAGAAAGAGACTTTAATGAGGATATTAAAGAAATCTCTTTTGATGAAATTCCTATACTTGATAAGGATTCCGCTGCTCTGCTAGGATCCAGAAAAATGGGAAGCATAGTGGAATATGTATCTCAATTTGAGATTAGCGACAACTACACTCAGATTAATTATCAAGGTAAACCGGTTCGTGTAACACCATTAAAATATGCCGGTGCTATAAAATGGTTAACTAATCATAAGGAAGGTATTCCTGCATATTTAAGAATAGATATGACTACACAGAAGGTTGATTTAATCAAACTAAAAGATGGTAAATATAATGAAGGTATCAAATATTCGGAATCCGACCATTTTGGTAGAAATATATATCGTCATTTAAGATTTAATTACCCTACTTATATCTTTGATACTATTAATTTTGAAATTGATGATGAAGGAACTCCTTATTGGATTTGCCCTGCAAAAAATTACACGATTGGCTTATTTGGCGGGCAAGTGGTTGGTCATGTTGTAGTTGTCAATGCAATTACTGGTGAACACGTTGATTATGATGTTAAAGATACTCCTGAATGGATTGACCGGGTATACTCTGCAGAGCTTTTAATTAATTTATACGATTACCATGGAACCTTAAAACATGGATATTTGAATTCAGTATTTAGCCAAAAAGACGCTTTACAGACTACTGCCGGATATAATTATCTAGCTTTAGAAGATGATGTATGGGTATATACTGGTGTTACTTCAGTTAGTAAAGACGAATCCAATGTAGGTTTTGTACTAATGAATCAAAGAACAGCAGAAACCCGTTATTATCCAATTTCTGGTGCAGAAGAATACTCTGCTATGGCATCTGCTGAAGGCCAAGTACAGCATTTGGGATATAAAGCTACTTTCCCTCTCCTCCTTAATATTGGCGGTGCCCCTACTTATTTTATCGCACTAAAAGATGCCGCTGGTTTGGTAAAAAAATATGCCATGGTAAATATTGAGCAATATAATATTGTAGCCATTGGCGATTCAGTCAACCAGTGTGAAAAGATGTATGCAGAACTAATGCAATCAAATGGAATAAAGGTAAAGGAAGCTACAAACCTGCCCAAAGCCACCGGTCACATTAAGAAGATAGCAGAAGGCGTTTTCGATGGAAATTCCCATTATTTTATATTATTGGATTCCAGTGATAAGATTTTTGATGTTGAAGTCGCAGATTTCTTAGATATTATAAAATATGATATTGGTGATCTTATAACCTTTACCTATTCAGAAGGTACGAAGGCAAATACCGTATTGGGAATTGAATGAATTAAATGCTATTCTGAGCAGCAATATCACTCTGAGTAATAATGTCATTCTGAGTAATAATGCCATTCTGAGTAATAATGTCATTCTGAGCCTTTAGGCGAAGAATCTCAACTTCATAGAGGGATTCTTCGCCTGAAGACTCAGAATGACATTTTATTAGCTTGCTGAAATGACATTTTGCTAGAATAACAATTTTTCAGTAACCATTTCCAAAAGTTTCAT
>CALDJN010000066.1 GCA_937901695.1 uncultured Anaerocolumna sp. | reverse complement strand
CGAATTTTTCAACGGAACATGAAATATATCCCATGTCTGCTCTCTAAGGTCTGAATAACCTATATTAGGCAAAGCGTACGTATGTTAAGTTAATGTGATAACTTTTTATAAGGCTTAGTCAACGTCTACTTTATCTACATCCATATAAGGTGCAAGAGTAGATATCATTTTAACAACAGAATTGGAATTGTTTATTACATAATGAACTTCATTAGGCTCAATATGTATTAATTGCCCTTTCTTCACAGTATGTTTTACACCATCAACAAAGATATCAACTTCCCCTTCTAATATATAAAAATTTTCTTCCATTACATTATGATAATGAGCTTTAAAATCCTGACCGGCTTGAAATTGCACAATTGCAAAATTCATACGGGGTCCTTTCATTAAATATTTTGGTCCACTATCACCAAAGCGATATTCCTTGTCTTTTTCATCAATGATAAACATATATTCTCCTCCTTCATTAAACGGGTATGTCTTAAATTCCTAGAGCAAAAGTTTTATTTTAACCTCATTAGGGAAGTGCCCACTTCTGTGTCCACTTCCGTACCCCGCTTCTGTAATCGGGGGTTACCCCTACGTTTTATAAATTGTATTTATGTTACACTCCTGGTGCATTCCACATATGCTTCGTTAGTTTTTTATCGCTAAGAGCAAGTTGTGCAGAATATACCTCTCGCCAGTTTGCATATAAATTATTGTATATGGCATGGTTCTCTTGGTTTGGATAATATGTTTTATCGATTTTAACAATTTTCTTTGCTGTTGATTGTATATCATCATATATTCCAACACCAATTCCTGCTAATATAGCAGCTCCAAGAGCGGTTGCTTCCTTGACTTTTGGAATATGTACTGGTAAACCTAAAACATCGGCTACTATTTGACACCATAAAGAACTTTTTGAAGCGCCGGATGCAAAGATTATTTCAGAAGGTTTCACTCCTGTAACATCAGAAACTAAATCCATGTTACCTTTTGTAACCATTGCAGCATTTTCCATAATTGCACGGTAGAAAGTAAAACGGTTAAATTTCTCAGGATTTATTTGAAAGTTTGTAAATGTAGGAGCGGCATGTTTCCAACATATATAATTCATAACATCTGAGAAGGTACACATCATGCCATAAGAACCGGCAGGAATTTTCACTGCTTCTTCATTCATATATTCATAGGCATCTTTTCCTGTTTCTAAAGCTTTTTGTTTTTCCAACTGGCAAAATCCATCTCTATACCAACGCATAATCAAACCGGGATAAAAGGCTAAGGCTTCATACTGCCATAGGTTTGGTATAGCATGACAATTAACACGTACTCGGCACTTGTCATCTATTTTTACATTATCTGTGTTAAATTCGTATTGCCAGAAGCTTCCACCAAAAACGGCAGCCTGATTGGGTGATACAACACCTACCCCTATACAGCCTAGTTGTGCATCTCCACCACCAGCGACTACAGGAATTCCTTCCACTAAACCGGTTTCTGCAGCGGCTTCCTTTGTTACCTTAGCAACAATAGAACTGCTTTCATAAACCTTTGGGAAAATATCAGTTCGTAAACCACATTTTTCTGCAATGGATGTATCCCACATCCTGCCCTTTAAATCAAAGACACCGGTTGTACTTCCATTACTTGGCTCCGTTGATAAAACACCAGTCAGCTTATAAATTAACCAATCGTTAAACATAGTGACAGCAGCGGTTTTTTCATAAATATCAGGCAGCTTATTCTTTACCCAAAGTATACGCGGAAGGGCACCCAGTGCAAATGTCTGACCAGAGACTTTGTAGATATCCTGCTCTAAAGTAGAAGATTTGTTGATTAATTCAATAACTTCGTCGCTGGAACGGGCATCTACATTTGCACATGCCCATATTTCATTTCCATCTTTGTCATATAATACAATACCTTCTCTCATACAGGTAGTAGAAATAGCCCCAATGTCTTTCGGATTGATATTGCTTAAATCTATAGCTTCTTTAATACAAGAAGAAGTTAAGTGCCAATTGTAAACCCAGTCAAAATTCATAGAACCTGGAAAGCGTGAATCCTCTTTGTGTTCCCATTCCCTGGCAGACACAGCCAGCTGATTTCCATCCGTATCAAATATTACAGCTCTAACACTTCCTGTGCCGGCATCAATTGCCATTAAATATTTGCTACAACCCATTTAAATACCTCCTAACATAATGAAACGTAACATATGATTTGTTTTATAATTCATAAATAAAGAACAAGAATTATACGTTAAACAAATATCTCCAATACATTAATCATCCTGATTTAATAAGCTTTGTGCGGTATCTTCATCTGTAATTAGTACATCTAAATAAGAACCTTTTAAGACTGCTCTTATTGCAGGTATTTTATTTTCACCAGCAGCAACACCAACTACATTATCAAGTTCTTTGATTGTCGATAACGAAGTACTGATTAACCTGGATTCATATTCATTTTCTATAAGGTTTCCGTCTTTATCAATAAAATGGGAAAGAACGTCGCCTACAGCTCCCTTCATGCTCAGTAAAAGGAAATCATTCTGACTTAGTATGCCAGATTTAATAATAGTTGCATTATCATTCATGGCACCAATTCCTATGATGGTCATGCTGGCTAGTTTTGTCATATTTGAAACTTCTTGTATGGAAATTTCGTTCTTAATAGCTTCTGCCATTTCCCTGGTTGAAGCTATTAAGGGTGATGGCATTAAATAAAGCTTAGAACTGAATATATTTGATTGAGTATTTGGTAAATAGTAGTGGACACCGCCTGTTAAAGATACGTAAGATACGGTGCAGTCTACATTAGATGCTAAATGATTTAATGTTCTTGATGGTGTATCGCCATATCCAAAATTAATAAAACAATTATCAGTGATTCGATTGCCAATATACATAGCTGCACCCTTGGCTATAGTTTCATTGATTTCTTCCTTTTTTGGATTGGTTGGTACGATAAAAGTATCTTTTAAATTGAATTTTTTTATCAATTGATGCTCTAATTCTAATTTTTTACTTTGATTAGATCTTATCTGGAATTGTACAATACCAGTTTTTCTGGCTTTCTCTAAGAGCTTTATAACCCTCATACGAGACATGCCAAGATGTTCCGCAATACTTTGTTGTGTCATTTCTTCCATGTAATAATACCAAGAAACTTTTGCCATTAGTATGTCTTCAAAGTCTTTTTCCAATTTATCCATATTAATTCTCCCATTATTTAGCTTTTTGTATATACAATTATACAAGTTGTTATCAAAAGTTTTATGATTAAACATTTGATAACCATTAACAACAGTATATCAGCAATTAAATAAAATGTCAATAATGAACTATAAAATGAAAAAACTTTAAAATAGCAGTATTATTACTTATATTAATAAGGAATAATTATTTACTTTGTATAGCATAAAACAAGAGAAAACTATTGATTTATCAATAATAACAATAAAGTACCGTTACATTTGAAAAAAATTATTCAAATTTGTATTTTTATATATTGACATTGTAGTTGAAATAGATTATTATATGAGACATAATATCAAACAAAAAATACATAGTATAACAAATGTAACGACTAAATATGCTTATAAATTGTTTAGTAAGTAGATAGGAGGAGACAAAATGAGCACTATTGGGGAACCACCTATTAGCAATGCAATGATATCAATTCGAGGTATATGTAAAAGCTTTTCTTCCAATTCTGTATTAAAAGGAATTGATTTAGATGTTCATTCAGGAGAAGTAATAGCCTTAATTGGTGGAAATGGAGCAGGGAAAAGTACGTTGATGAAGATTATAATGGGAATCTATCAACAAGATGCAGGGACTATTTACTTAAACGGTGAAAAAGTAAATATGTCCAAACCTTCCGTTGCTTTAGCTCATGGAATCTATTTAGTACCACAGGAACCAATGTTATTTCCAAATATGTCTGTAGAAGAAAATATAGCCATTGGGTTTTCTGATAAAAAGAAAGAATTACATACAAGAATTGTAGAGATTATGGATCAGCTTGGCTGGAATATTAGATTGGACCGGAAAGCCAATACATTATCTATAGCAGAACAGCAGCTGGTTGAAATCGTAAGGGGCTTACTAAGGAATGCCAACATTCTTATTTTAGATGAACCTACATCGTCATTAACCTTTAATGAAATAAAATCCTTATTTCAATTAATTGAAGATTTGAAGAAAAAAGGAATATGTATTTTCTATATTACTCACCGCCTTACAGAAGTTTTCGAGATAGCTACTCATGTTGCTATTATGAGGGACGGAATGATTACTTTAAAGGGTTCAGTCATAAATTTTACAAAAGAAGATTTAATAAAAGGTCTTCTTCCTCCGGAAGCTAAAATGAAAAATACTGAGAAAACAGAAGATAATATAGAATATTCTAAATTGAAACCGGCATTTGAGACAAAAGGTTTCAGTGGATATGGTTTTAGAGATATTAATATAGAAGTTTACCCTGGTGAAATACTAGGGGTTGCAGGTGTAGTTGGTGCAGGAAGAACGGAATTTGCTACCACTGTCTTTGGAATGGACGAAGTAAAATCGGGACAAGTATTCTTAGGTGGTGAAGATATAACAGGACTTTCTACCAGACAAGTTTTAGATAAAGGATTAAATTATGTCCCTGAAGACAGACATTTGAATGGAATTTTTAAAATCGGAGAAGTTGGGGTTAATATTTCTTCTGCCTTCCTAAGAAATAGCAGTAAGTTTTTCCTTAATACAAAAGCAGAAAAACAATTGGCAGACAAATATATTAAAGATTTTAGAATAAAAGTAACCGGGCAGGATCAGATTATGGGCTCCTTATCTGGTGGTAATCAGCAAAAAGCGGTTATTGCAAGAGTACTTTCAACATCACCAAAAGTTGTAATTCTGGATGAACCTACAAGAGGTATTGATGCAGGCGCCAGATGTGATGTTTATGCAATCATTAATCAATTAAAGAAACAGGGAGTGGCAGTTTTACTAATATCTTCTGATTTTGAAGAAATTGTTGAATTAAGTGACCGAGTGGTTACTATGTATCAGGGACGAATCAATTACAGATTTAATAAGAAGCAGATTACATTAGATAATCTGACTGCTGCTTCATTTGGAGTATACGAGGAGGATGCTTATGAAATTGGTGAATAGGATTTTAAAAGCTAGAGAAATTTCCTCACTCGCATTTCTGGTTGCCATGTTTTTAATTGTAGGTGCAGTTAATCCTACATTTTTACAGGTCAAGAATCTTTTCTTAACTTTTAATGGTAGTGTGGTTTATATTCTTTTGGCTGTTGGAATTGCGTTTGTAATACTTTGTGGAGAAATTGATGTTTCCATTGGTGCAACTTTAGGGTTATCAGCGGCAGTATCTGCAACTCTTTTAAGAGATGGAAGCTCATGGCTTGCAGCAATTATTGCAGCAATAGCAGTGGGAGTAACAATAGGACTAATTAATGGAATAGGAGTTACCGTATTTAAAGTTCCTTCTATTATAATGACTTTAGGTGTTAATGGTGTGGTGAGAGGGTCTATATATGTATACACCAATGGGAAATGGGTTGAAAATGTTCCATTTGAATTTAAAGCATTATCACAAGCTACCTTTATGAATGCTTTAACTTATTTCTTATTAGGTACCATAATATTAACGGTAGTTGTACACTTCATACTTACTAAGACAAAAAAAGGAAGATATTTTGCAGCAGTTGGTGATAATATGTCAGGTGCTACTTTAATTGGAATTCCAGTTGAAGGGACCAAAATAGTTGCTTACATAGCATGTGGAATATTTGCAGCTTTGGCAGGTCTTATGTATGTAAGCCGTGTAGGATTTGTAACTCCTACTGCAGGCAACGGATATGAAATGAAAGCAATTGCGGCATGTGTACTAGGCGGTATTAGTTTAGCAGGTGGAGTTGGAACCGTAATCGGTGCAGCAATAGGCTCCGTAATTATGTCCTCTATTAGCCGTGTACTGGTATTTTTACAATTCTCATCTGATTACGATAATACAATTACTGGTATATTACTTATCCTTATAGTAGTTGCAGACTCCTTAATTCAGAGGCGTTTAGCTGAAAAGGCTCGAAGAAAGCGATTATCAGCAAGAACTTTAGAAGAAGTGGGAGGTGGAAGCAATGAATAAGAAAATATGGAAGAATAAATTGTTCCGTTGGGAGAATGCTCTAATTCTAATACTGATAACTGAGATAATCATATTTGGCTTGTTAAATCCAAAATTTTTACAGGCCAGAGTTTTACTTGGAAGTATTAACGATTTTATATCAATATGTATCATTTCTTTATTTGTTACTTTTGTAATGATAACCGGAGGTATGGATATTCAAGCTGGCGCCATTGTTGGACTAACTTCTATCTCTCTTGGAGTATTGTGGCAGGATGCAGGACTTAATATATGGGCAGCAGTGTTTGTAGCTATTCTTTTAGGTGGAATATGTGGAGCAATAAGTGGTTTCTTTGTAGCTTTTGCCGGAGTTCAAGCCATGGTTGTAACCTTGGGCGGGCAGTTTCTATATTCGGGATTAGCCCTTGCAGTAGTTAACTTGTCTTCCTCAAGTGCCTTTGAAGGAATAAGTGGATTCCCAAACTCCTTCATTAAATTAGCTTCTGGTAAGATTTTTGGTATACCCAATCAGGTAATCATTTTTATCGTTTTAATTGCTATTAGTTATATTCTTTTACATAAAACAAAGTATGGCAGATATGTATTTTTATGTGGAATAAATAAAAATGCGGCCATATATTCAGGTATTAAAACAAAACTAATTATTATGAGTACCTATATTTTATCAGGTATGAGTGCATCAATAGCAGGTATTGTATTAACAAGTTATCTAGGATCAGCAAGGGCAGATTTAGGAAAAGAATTAACTCTTCCAATTATAACTGCTGTAGTACTTGGAGGAACCTCTAATTTAGGAGGAAAAGGAGGAGTTTTTGGAACTGCTTTGGCTGCCGTAGTAATTGGAATTATGAGATTTGGATTAGTTATGGCAGGTTTACCTACACAATACTTGGATATACCTATTGGCTTATTGTTAATAGTGGCAGTAGCTGCACGAACCATCTCTAGTAATCCAGGCTTTGTGAGAAAAGCAGGTAAATTATTTAAAAGGGCATAGTGCCTTGTAAGCTGTTGTGAGGGATGTTTTTAAAATGCTTGTGCTGATATTTAAAGGGCATAGTACCTTGCAAGCCCCCTAAGTGTGATTATTATATTATTATTATAATAATAAAAAACTATATCATGTATTTTGAGGAGGAAAAGGATGAAAAAAAGACTATTAAGTGTTCTGATTTGTGTAGCCATGGCTGCAACTTTATTAAGCGCATGTGGTAAAAAAGAATCAGGAAAAGAAACAAGTAAACAAGAAACTGGTACACAAGCTAATAAGGAAACCAATACTGAAAAACAATCAGATGCTGGTAATGAGACAAAGTCAGATGATATTGTAGTAACATTTGTTCCCAAGCTGTCAGGAAATGCATTCTTTGAATCTGCCAATGTTGGAGCACAGAAATTTGCAGAAAAAGTTGGCGGATATACCGTTAAATACGATGGTAATCCAGAAGCCTCCGTTGCAAATCAGGTTGCCATAGTTAACAACGCAATTTCTCAAGGGTCAAATGCTATCTGTGTATCCTCTGTTGATGCATCAGGATTGGATGCAGCTATGAAGAAAGCAAAAGAAGCAGGTCTTGCTGTTGTTACTTGGGATTCAGATGTTAGTGGAGATGCACGTTCTTTAATGGTTTCTCAAGGAACACCAGAACAATTGGGCCAAATGTTAGTTGATATGGCAGCTGAGGGTATGGAAGATCCAAATGCAGAAGGAGTTACATATTGCTGGCATTATTCACAAGCTACAGTTGCTGACCAGAATTCATGGCAGGTAGCAGGAGAAGCTTACATTAAAGAGAAATATCCTAACTGGACTAATGTAGCACCAGATAATTATTACAGCGAACAAGATGCTGAAAAAGCTATTTCAGTTGGTGAAGCAATATTAACTGCACATCCAGATATTACTGCTATTATTTGTAATGACTCAACTGCTTTACCAGGACAGGCACAAGCAGCACAAAACCTTGGTTTAACTTCTAAAGATGTTGTAATTACAGGTTTTGCAGCTCCTAACTCCATGAAAGATTACTGCCGTGCAGGTATTCTGGAAAGATGGGGATTATGGGATTGCCAGATTCAAGGTGCTATGGGTACCTATCTTGGATACTGGTTAGCAGCTGGTAATACATTTAAAGTTGGCGATAAGATTGATATTCCAGAAATCGGCACAGTAGAAGTTATGCCTAATACAGTATTAAATCCTAATGCTTATACAGCAGATGATTCCGGTGTTGTATTACTACCAGAAAGAACCGTATTTGATATTAACAATATGGATAATTACGACTTCTAAATAAAACGAAAGCTATAAGCATTATAAAATGGGGCTGTTGCAAAACTGTCATTCTGAGCCCAAGGGGCGAAGAATCTCATTTTTATTTTGCAACAACCCCAAAGCATTTATTTTAAATAGTATGTGAAAGGTATTTCCAATACAACTAAACAATAAGATTCAATAACAACAGAAATTTATAAAAGCTACTAAAAGCGCATAAATGTATAAGTTGATAAGGTTAAGTTATAAGTAATACTATCATCAAAAAGGAAAAATTAATTAATAATTTAAATCAAGAAGAAACTTTAATAACGAAAATTATGAATACATTAAGATATATATTCTTTTTGTAACTATATATAAGGAGGAAAATATTATGGCAGATTTAGATGGATTAAAAGTTGCAAAGGATTATCATGTTGATCAACCTTTTGCTAAGCAGGGTGGATTTTATGTAAAAGGAATGGCAGATGTAGACTGGGGTATGAAGACACGCTTATCAAGTATCTTTAATCCAGTAAGCGGACATACAGTTATGCTTGCTTTTGATCATGGATACTTTATGGGATCTACCGCAGGACTTGAGAGATTGGATTTAGTAATTCCTCCAGTTCTTGACCATGTAGATGTATTAATGGCTACCCGTGGTGCACTTCGCACCTGTATATCACCCAGCACAGGAAAAGCGGTAGCTTTACGTGTAAGTTGTGGATCTTCTGTCCTTCATGAGGATTTAAGTCATGAAGTAATAGGGGTAGGTATTGAAGATGCCGTTCGTATGAATGCAGCTTGTATGGCTGTTCAAACCTTTATTGGTGCGGATGGTGAAAAAGATAGTTTAGATAATTTATGTAAAACAGTAGATGCAGGTATAAAATATGGTATTCCAACTATGGGTGTTGTTGCAGTTGGTAAACAAATGGAACGTACCAGTCGTTTCTTTAAATTAGCAACTCGTATGCTTCCTGAATTAGGAGCACATATTGTTAAAACATATTATTGTGAAGATTTTGAAGAAATTACTGCTGCTTGTCCAGTACCTATTGTAGTAGCAGGTGGTAAGAAATTACCTGAAGATGAAGCATTAACTATGTGTTATCATGCGATTTCAGAAGGTGCAGCTGGCATTGATATGGGACGTAACATTTTCCAAAGTCTTGATCCTACAGCTATGGCTGCAGCAGTTGGTATGATTGTACATAAAAATGCTACAGATAAAGAAGCTTATGAGTATTTCTTAGATATGAAAAGAAAATAATCAATATAATTCAGTAATAATTTAATGATCGCTTTATATTATTACTTAAGCAAATAGGAGGCTGTGACATGTTAAAATATGTAACAGCCTCCCAAATGTATTTATTTTAACTTCAGCAGGGAAGCCCTCTACTTTGGAGACAGGGGTAAGGACTTGTCTATAGGCAAGTGGGAATATCCGCTTTGACATTACAGAATACATACTATGAAGGT
>CALDJN010000065.1 GCA_937901695.1 uncultured Anaerocolumna sp. | reverse complement strand
CTTAATAATTATAACAAGCTTAATAATCATTACAAACTTAACAATCATAACAAACTTAACAATCACAACTTTTACTACAAAACCTTTTGTCATTCTGAGCCTGAAAGGCGAAGAATCTCATAGACATATGGAATACTCCCTCGCATATAGTATTTCAGCATTGCCAAATTACGCATTGCTGAAATTACGCTTGCCGAAATTACGCATTGCTGAAATTACGCATTGCCAAAATTACGCATTGCCAAAATTACGCATTGCCAAATTACGCATTGCTAAATTATGCATTGCCAAATTACGCATTGCCCAATTTACGCCTCAGAATGACAAAAGTAGATTTAAAACTATAAAGAAAGGTACCCCAAAATTACTATTATATTCAATATAATAGTTGGGTATAAAGAAGATATGAAAAAGTATATTCAGAATTTTGTTAAATATAGATATCTACTAGGCGAATTGATTAAAAAAGGTATAGCCCTTAAATATAGAAGATCTTATCTTGGTATCTTATGGACCTTAATTGAACCATTACTTACCATGATTGTATTAACAATAGTATTTGGTACATTATTCGGTAATGAAGATAAAACATTCCCGGTATATATCCTATCCGGTAGATTGTTATATTCCTTCTTCTCCAACAGTACCAAAGTTTCAATGAAGTCAATACGAACACATAGTTCTATGATTAAAAAAGTATATGTTCCAAAATATATGTACCCACTTTCAAGTGTACTAACAGATTATATTATATTTTTAATCTCCCTAATTGTATTAGTAGGAGTTGGTGCAGTATTAAAAGTAAAACCTACTATATACTTATTTGGAGCTATTGTACCATTATTAATATTGCCAATCATGTCCTATGGTTTGGGGCTTATACTGGCAACCTTAGCTGTATTCTTCCGTGACCTAGAGTATATGTGGTCAGTAGCCTTAATGTTAATTATGTATACTTCAGCTATCTTTTATAAACCTGAAAAAATCATTAGATCTGGTTATGGGTGGCTGCTAGAAATAAATCCCTTGTATTCTGTAGTTTCGAATTTTAGAAATGCTATATTTGGTTCACCGTTGAATGAAAGGGCATTAGTAATATCAATTGCATATAGTATACTATTTTTAATAGTCGGTGTTACTATATTCGCAAAGAAGCAAGATGTATTTATTCTTTACGTGTAGTGAATTGTCATTACAATGCAAGAGACATAGCAAGTAACTCCTTCGGAGTTGTTTATGCACATGAGCAAGCTCTGCGCTGTAGAATTATCACGCAATAAACCTTTCGTTTACGGTGGCGCTGTTAAACGTGTAAGCATGATAATTCTCAGCCAATTCAGCTTTACTTAATTGAGGCGAAGAACCTTTATAAAAATGTTATTCCTTGGGTGAATTCATTCAAGTTGAATTGCCCGAAGAATAACTCCATATACATGTTAATAGAAAAGGAGACATACCATGGGTAAGACAGTTGTAGATGTACAACATGTTAGTATGCGATTTAGCCTATCTTCTGAAAAAGTAGATAATCTAAAGGAATATTTTATTAAATTAGTTAAAAGAGAAATTAGTTATAATGTATTCTGGGCTTTAAAAGATATAAACTTGCAAGTAAATAAAGGAGAGCGCCTTGGAATACTAGGACTAAATGGTGCTGGTAAGAGTACCCTGCTTAAAATCATAGCAGGTGTATTAAAACCTACAGAAGGCTCTATAACGGTAAGAGGTGTAATGGCTCCTCTATTAGAGTTAGGTGCAGGATTTGAACCCCAATATACTGGTGCAGAGAATATCTATCTATATGGAGCGGTACTTGGATATCGAAAAGAGTTTATCGCTGAGAAGTATGATGAGATAGTAGAATTCTCAGAACTAGGTAAGTTTATAAATGTACCATTAAAGAATTATTCATCTGGTATGAAATCAAGATTAGGATTCGCAATTGCAACCATTGTAGAACCAGATATACTAATACTGGATGAAGTATTAGCAGTTGGTGATGCGAAGTTTAAGAAAAAGTGCGAAGCAAAGATTCAATCTATGTTTGATAAAGGGGTTACAGTATTATTCGTATCCCACTCATTAGCTCAGGTAAAGAAGATATGTGATAAAGCAATACTGTTGGAACATGGACAGGTTATAGCGCAAGGTAATATTGATGATGTTAGTGCGATTTATGAGGAAAAGACGAAATAGAAAATATTAAACATAACGAAAAGGGACTGTTGCAAAAATAAAAAATTTGTCATTCGAGAGCAAATTCAGCAAAGCTGAATTATAAGCTCGAAGAATCTCACTTTAAAATGGGATTCTTCAAGCGAACACTCTCAGAATGACAATTTTTTGCAACAGTCTCTTTTGTTATGTTTAATACTATAAAAACTAACTATAACTATATAACACAACCTTTTGAAATCAACCTCTGCTGGATCGTAGTCAGCCCACTATACATCATTAATTCTTTATCTGACTTCAAATATTCACATATATAGTTTCGAATCATACTCTTTCGAGCAATACTTTCAAATCGGAACTTTGAATTATCAAACGAATGACCATCAAAAAAACCACTAATAAAACGTTCTTCTGTGTTTCCACTATGTAACAGCTCATCAATTACCACAATACCTGAAAATTGGATTTCCATTAGTTTTTCCTGAAACTCACTAACAAAATCAAAAGGAGATTCGCTAGTTTTCATGACTATTAAGACTTTATTATTTTCTTCATTTAAGTTTACAATATTAAAATTATTCATCTAACATTCCATTTGCCCTTTTACTTTATAATTGCAAGCTATCCCCACTCCAATCAAAGCCCAAGCTATAGGAGCAACCGTTAAAGTAGAGTCATTGGATATTCCAATAATCATATAGGCAATGGTTCCTAAGAATATGGATACACCAGCTTGTTTGAAGAAGTTATCAAAGTGCCCTTTTATATATAATTTAAAGCTAGAAATAAAATACATAAGATAAAATGTAATAAAAGCTATCAAAGAAATTACACCTGATTGGACACCAATTTGTAAGTATAAACTATGTGGCTTGGTCAATACTTCTCCCTCAAATCCTGCATTATAGTAATTAACATAATCTTGATGTGGAAATTCTAATGCAAAAGTGTCTGCTCCAGAACCTAAGATTATATTATCTTTTAGTAAAGGTATGGAACGGGACCAAATGTAACCTCTGCCGGTGGCAATGGATTCATGACCGGTAAATAATGCAGATTCTGCCTCTTCAATCTTATCGAATTTACCATACACATTTAAATAATAATAGGTTCCATCACCTAACTGGTTACTAAAAATCCAGTCCTTACCGTCTATGGTTACCTGGGTACATAATATATCTTCCAGATAATCTGTAACAACACGAATTCCTGCAAATCTTTCATCTGTAATCGTATATATAGCAGTCTCTGCATCATAAGTAAAAGGAATATCATTTCCACTGGCATCTTTCATAATTATATTGAATACATTATCTGGATCGGATGTTATTACCAGATCATTATTCTTATAAGTAATAGTCAAAGCTTCTTCTGTTTTAATGTTGGTAAGTGCATAATTTGACTTTGCCGGGTTTAATACATGATTCATTGCATTGCTTATAGCATTACCTTTTATAATGAATAGAAATGCCATAGCAAGGACTCCCACTCCAATTAGTGATATAGTTACTACTTTATTTCTAAATATGTATTTTCGAAAGAATATGACTACAAAAATCAATGAAATTAGTAGTCCGATGAAACCAGCTTTAGATTTTGAACCAATAAGACATAGGATTAATCCAATTATTACAATGCTGTATTCAATTATTTGCTTTTTTCTACGTTCTGTTAATAATAGACCGGTTATAATGGGAAGAATGAATCCTGTATATAATCCTGCATAATTTGGATTATATAAAGTTAAATAAACTATTCTGTCACCAAAAGTTAAACCAAAACTATCAAGTTGATTCCAATACTCTTTGGGAAGATATAATTTCTTGCCATAGTTAGCACCAAAAGGGTCATTACCGGTAAACTGTAATAATCCGATGACAATCATTACAGCTATTCCAATTAAGAAATAGCGAAATAGAAACTTTATATCTTCTTCTGTATCAATAAAAAGATAAGCATAGTATACTAACAGGCAATAGCCTAATATGACGAATATTGACTCAAACTGTTCATGCATTCCTTTTAAACCAAAGGAAGGATGTTCAGAGAATATGGTAGAGGTTAGTGCTAACAAACCATATAGTGCCAATGGTATAAATGTAGGTAAAAACTTAATATTCTTCCGCTCTTTATATGCTTTAAAAATAACTAAGATTAGCATAACGGAACAGACAATAATAAAAAACTTTTGTTTATAATATAAGAATATATCCATCTGAGAATTATTATCAGGAAACCATTTATATATTGATAATCCAGAATCATATTCGTATAAAAGCATAATCAGAGGAAGAATTGACATAACCAATATTAAAGGTATCATAAATGCTTTGGAACTCTTTGAAGTTAATCTTTTATCTTTGCGTGATGCGTAAGTTTTCATTACAGTCTCCTTATTAAAATATACTTGTTAAACTCTCCTATATTTTAATACGTTACGCCCATTAATACAAGTGATATTGTTCGATAATTAGAATATATATCCATAAGCTTAACTTTCATAAGTAAGAATAAGAAATTGACAACAATTAGCTTGTAAAAAAAGGCTGAAGTCTTTATAATGAAAAGTAAATATTCGAAAGGTAGACTAGCACTATGTATTTAAAATATATAAAAAGATGGATGGATTTTGTACTGGCATTCTTGGCATTGATATTTTTATCATGGTTATTTCTGCTATTGATTATAACCATTAAATTAACCTCGAAAGGACCGGTATTTTTCCGCCAAAGAAGAATAGGAATACATAAGTCAGAATTCTATATACTTAAGTTTCGAACCATGAGAATGGATACACCAAAAGATGTGGCAACTCATATGCTAAAAAATCCAGATGAATATATAACACCAGTTGGAAAGTTTTTAAGAAAGACTAGTTTAGATGAATTACCTCAACTAATCAACATTATTGTTGGACATATGTCAATTGTAGGACCCAGACCGGCATTATGGAATCAGTATGATTTAATAGAGGAAAGAGATAAGTATGGAGCCAATGATGTACGCCCAGGCTTAACCGGTTGGGCACAGATAAATGGAAGAGACGAATTACCAATTACAGTTAAGGCAAAGCTGGATGGAGAATACATAAAAAAGATTGGGCTTTTATTTGATTTGAAATGTATTTTAAAAACGTTTGGTACTGTTATTCGCCACGATGGTTTAAAGGAGGGGGCATGAAAAAGGTACTTATAATTGGAGCTAATAGCTACATTGGCAAAGGTTTTTATCAATATATTTTGACTAAATATAAAGATGATATAATTGTGTATAAGACCAGTGCATCTGATGATTCATGGAAGAATGAAAATCTAATTAATTATGATGTTGTTCTAATGCTTTCTGGTATTGTCCATAAGAAGGAGAAAAAATCACTGGAATATATTTATGATGAAGTAAATCATAAACTGGTTGTAGAGATTGCTAAAGCAGCACAAGAGAGCGGAGTAAAACAATTTATTTTTATGAGTACTGCAGCTGTATATGGTTCAAATGCAGAGCACATTACGAAATATACTATTCCCAATCCCACAACTTACTATGGTAAATCTAAACTTGCTGCAGAAAAAGATATTATGAAGCTTAAGTCGGATAAATTTTTAGTTGCAGTAGTAAGGGCACCCATGGTTTATGGTGAAGGTTGTAAAGGAAATTATCCAAGGCTTGTAAAATTAGCTGGAATGATTCCAGTCTTCCCTGATATACATAATAAAAGAAGTATGATACATATTAATGGATTAAATAAATACCTTGCTATGCTAATTCAGAATGAAAAGTCTGGAATATTTCACCCTCAGGACAAGGATTATGTTGATACCTGTAATCTTGTAGTTAACATACGAAAAAGTATAGGAAAAAATACTTGGGTAACAGGAGCTTTTAACCCGGTAATATTTTTCCTAAGTAGATTTATTAAAAGTTTTCACAAAATGTTTAGCGATTATTACTATGACAAAAGTCTTGAATAATAAATAATAAATAATGAATAATTATAAACGAAAGATGTTATGCTTCAAAAAGTTTTAGAGAAAAGTTAATTCCATGTTGTAAGAGAGAGGGTGCGAACAGGATTCTGTACTTCTACTTACAACATGGAATTAACTTTTTATTCAACGGGTTACTATCATTTTTTGGCAAAGAACTAAAAAGAACTTTTTGCTTGTATTATTTTTTGCAATTGGATATAATTATACATAGCAATCAGTACAGGGTGATTATGGTCGCTCCCCATGTAATGAAAGGGGGTGTGACAAGTTGAGTACATATCAGGAATTTATGCTAATTATTAGCGTTGTAGGCCTTATTATAAAGATACTTGACTATAAAGAAAAGCAAAAAAAATAATCACCCTCCGGCAAGTTGTGTGATTATTTTTTGATCATAAAATTGTAACTTGTTAACCGGCAACCATAGTCACTATGGACTGATTGCTTTTTCTATACTTATCTTAGCATATAATGTATAAAGTGTCAACGAAGGAGTTTTATTTTGGAGTCATTACCAGGATGTTATAAAAATAAATGCTTTTAAACTAATTTGACAATATTAGCCGTAAATAATATAATGAATTAATAACAAAAATGAGCAAGAAAAAGATAAAATCTTAAGTAAATTAATGTTATTTCCTATTTAAATTGACTTTTATTCCATAATAAGTGATAATATATAAAGTTGGTAAATTGGGGTTTAGGAGCAAATATTATGAAGAAAGCACTAATGATGGCTCATGTTGCTTCCATGATAGATTTATTTAACATGGATAATATACATATATTGCAAGACCTGGGTTATGAAGTTGATGTTGCTTGTAATTTTGAATATGGAAGTGTTACTTCTTGGCAGAGAGTAAATGAATTTAAGCAAGAGCTAATTTCCCAAGGTATAAATGTTTATCAAATACCAGTACCTAGAAATATAACTGCTATTGGTAATATTGCAGAATCCTATCGTATTATAAAACAGCTAACAAAGAGTAAACATTATGATATTGTACATTGCCAATCTCCTATAGGTGGAGTTATAGCTAGGTTAGCTTGTAAAAAAGCTCGTAAACATGGTACAAAGGTAATCTATGTTGCACATGGTTTTCACTTTTATAAGGGAGCATCTATTAAGAACTGGATGCTATTCTATCCAATCGAAAAATATTGTGCAAGGTACACTGACTGCCTTATTACGATGAACCAAGAGGATTACAATTTTGCCCAGAGGAAGATGAATAAGGCAAAGCATATTAAATATATCCCAGGAGTGGGAATTAATACGCAAGAAATCAACAGCATAGATGTAGATATAGATAGTAAACGTAAAGAATTAGGAATACCAGTAGATTCAACAATTATTGTATCCGTTGGAGAACTAAATAAAAATAAAAATCATGAAGTGATAATTAGGGCACTTGCAGAGATAAATAACCCCAGTATACATTATATTATCTGCGGTAAAGGACCTCTTAAGGATTACTTAATGACACTATCTAAAGAATTACATTTAGATCAAAATGTACATATATTAGGATATCGAAAAGATGTAATAGAAATATTGAAATCGTCTGATATATTTGCTTTTCCGTCTATAAGAGAAGGATTGTCTGTATCAATGATGGAAGCAATGGCAGCAGGGTTACCTGTTGTTTGTTCTGAGATTAGAGGGAATACGGATCTGATTAAAGATGGCGAAGGTGGATACTTGTTTAAACCAGAGAATGTAAGTGAAGTAGCTAAAACAATTAAGAAAGTTATTCATAATAGTAAAAGTCTTGGGAATGTCAACATTCAAATTTCTAAAAAGCATGATGTAGATACAGTGGATAGTATTATGAAGGATACGTACATAACGACTATAAAGAATGGGTGAGCATTGATGAAAAAGGTACAAGTACTGATGTCAACATATAATGGTGAAATGTTTATCCGTGAACAGATTGATAGTATAATAAAAAGCATTACTGATGAATTGATAATGAAGCTGTGCCTAACAATATTTCCTTGGAAAAAATCTTGGATCATGTCAAAGTTTTTTTGATTTATTAATAAATGCTGATACAAACTCAGATTATTATGCATTTGCAGATCAGGATGATTACTGGTTGCCTAATAAGATAAGCAGAGCAATTGAAGCAATCGAAAAAGAAAATATACATAAGTATCTAATGTATGCAAGTAAAGCAATAGTAGTAGATGAAAATTTAAATCCTTTGAAATCAAAAAATAGAAAAGAACCTATAATACCTGGTTTTGGAAATGCATTAGTTGAAAATGTTTGTATTGGTTGCTCCATAGTGTTTAATAACCAATTATTTAATTTAATAATAGACAAAATTCCTAAAAATGCATTTATGCATGATTGGTGGCTATATTTAGTTACATCCTGTTTTGGTGAAATTATATATGATAATGAATCATGCCTTCTATATAGACAACATAATAATAACGTTATTGGAATGAAAGATGGTTTCGTTGCTCATTGGATAAAAAGATTTAGTAATTATGGAAAAATGAAGAAAATACGTGAACTTCAGCTTTGTGAATTTAACAATTTATTCTCTCTAAATGATAATAAACAGAAAATTGTTAAAGATTTAATTCAAACAAAACACAGCATCAAAGCTAGAATAATCGTTTTAAAACTAAAAATAATATATCGTCAAAAACTTTTGGATGACATGGTATTTAAATTATTATTATTATTGAATGGTTATTAGAGTGTACTTTATTTTTAATTTGAAAGTATAAAAGAAAGGTAATAAACATTGTGAAACTTATAAAAGAATTATATGCATATAGAGAAATGATATTTAGTTTGGTAAAGAAAGATTTGAGAGGACGATATAAAGGCTCTGTATTAGGCTTTTTATGGACATTTATTAATCCCCTATGTCAAATTATTATTTATACATTAGTTTTTTCTGTAATTATGCGTTCAGGAATAGAAAAATTTTATTTATTTCTTATAGTTGGTCTTATACCTTGGATTTTCTTTAGCTCTTCCATAAATGGAGGAGCAATTTCGATATTAACACAACAAGATTTGGTTAAAAAAATATATTTTCCGAGAGAAGTTTTACCTATATCATATGTTACAAGTTCGTTTGTTAATATGTTATTTAGTTTTATAATAGTTTTTATAGTACTTTTTATATCAGGTGTAGGTGTTAACCCGAGTGCTTTAGTTTTTTTACCAATTGTAATGATTGTAGAATATATCTTAGCACTAGGTATTGCATTAATAGCTTCTGCCTGTACTGTTTTCTTTCGAGATTTAGA
>CALDJN010000064.1 GCA_937901695.1 uncultured Anaerocolumna sp. | reverse complement strand
GAAGCGCCAGATATTCGACTATCTTTTACTCACCGCCTGTTGTGAGAAATATGTACCCGCCACCAAGCATTTTTCAACCACTTGGTTAAAAATATGCGAAGAGGTGGGGGACATCTAAGCCTTGTTATTATTAGCCTTTATATATAATTTACTCAACTTTCTAACTTACCCAAAATCAAATCTTATTTACACGTTAAAGCAAATATACACACGCTTCTTCATATTATTTCTATGAAATTCGTGATATACTACTAAGTATAAAATAAGCTGTTAGCGCATTTTACTTTACAGAGAGGGAGTTATTTATGAAGAAATTTATGAATGAGGATTTTATGCTACAAAACAAGACGGCAAAAACTTTATACCATGAATATGCTAAAGATATGCCGATTATTGATTATCATTGTCACTTGAGCCCTAAAGAAATTGCTGATAACAAGAAATATAAAAATATTACCGAGATATGGCTTGGAGGAGATCATTATAAATGGCGTGTGATACGTGGTAATGGTGTTTTGGAAAAATACATTACAGGGGATTCGGATGATAAAGAAAAGTTTATGAAATGGGCGGAAACAATGCCTTATATCATGGGAAATCCGCTATATCATTGGACTCATCTTGAGCTTAAACGTTATTTTGGTATAGATAAAATATTATCACCTCAAACAGCGGAAGAAATATGGGAAAGATGTAATAGCCTTCTTCTATTAGATGAATTTTCAGCTAGGGGATTCATTCTGCGCTCTAATGTGGAGAGTATATGTACTACCGACGATCCGGTTGATAATCTTGAATATCACCGTTCTCTAAAAAATGATAAAAGCTTTCCTGTTAAAGTACTGCCGACATTCAGACCTGATAAAGCGTTGAATATTAATCTGGATGGTTTTTCAGAATACGTTCAACTACTGAGTAAAACTGCCGATTGCGATATATCTTCCATAGAAGATATAAAAAAAGCATTAAGTGCAAGGATAGATTATTTTCATGACAATGGATGCAGAATATCAGACCATGCATTGGAATATTCAATATATCATGATGCTGATGGAGCTGAATTGGAGAGAATATTCAGGAAAGCATTAAACGGAGAAAACGTTGACCAGATTGGTGCGGATATGTATAAAACGCATTTGTTGGTATTTCTCGGACGTGAATATGCCAAAAAGGGTTGGACAATGCAGCTTCATATGAGCACTATTCGCAACAACAATACACGGATGTTTAAAGAACTTGGACCGGATACAGGTTATGATGCTATGGGAGACTCGCATCAAGCAAAAGCATTGGCTCTTTTTCTAGATGCTTTGGATAGGACGAGTGAGCTTCCAAAAACAATCCTGTACAGCTTAAATCCCGGTGATAATGATATTTTAGCAACAATTATGGGATGTTTCCAAGGAGGTGGAATTCCGGGAAAGATACAGCTTGGCTCTGCGTGGTGGTTTAACGATCACAAAGAGGGGATGGAAAAGCAGATGATTGCTTTAGCAAATCAAGGTCTTTTAGGAAGATTTATTGGCATGCTGACCGATTCCAGAAGCTTTCTATCATACACCAGACATGAATATTTCAGGCGTGTTTTGTGTAATCTCATTGGTCGTTGGGCTGAAGATGGCGAAGTCCCTGATGACATGGATTTGCTGGGCAATATGGTACAGGAAATTTGTTATTACAATGCCAAAAATTACTTTGAGTTTTAGTAAATAAAAAGGGAGACACGAGGCAGTGTCTCCCTTTCACTTATATGCACAGCATTTATAGCATGACGCGAGGCTGCATAACCCAACATTACGTTTTTTTGTGGAGTTGCTCCTAATTCGATCATCTTCATATAATGCATCAGATGCCTTACTGACTAGAGTCTCTTTGTTCAGACAGATCGCCCACTTTGTTATTCAAATATTTTGTAAATTTATATTGAATATCTTTATATGTTTGCAAATCACCTATTGATACTGTTTCCCATCTTTGTTCCTCATCCAAGTTACAAAAATACTTATCTGCAATATGAGATTTGTTGATTTTTGTAACATAAGCCTCTGTACAATATGGTAAGAGCTGTGTGTATATCGATTCTCCACCTATTACAAAAACATCGTCAGAATTATACTTGTTTAGTTTCTGAGTTAATTCAGCTAATGAACGGCATATGGTTAGATTTTCATTTGTAAACTTCGTATCCTTACTTAGTACAATATTAGTTCTATCTTTCAGAGGTTCTTTTCCTGGCAATGATTCAAATGTTTCTCTACCCATTACTACTACTTTACCTAAAGTCATCTGCTTGAAAAACTTCATATCTTCAGGTATTCTCTGCAGTAAGTTACCTTTACATCCAATTCCCCAATTTAGATCAACTGCAACAATAGCTTTCATCTTGTTCTCCTTTTCTTAAATAGCAACAGGAATATTTTTTATCTGTGCTCCACTCTGATAGCACTCTAACACAAAGTCCTCAACTTTAAAATCGTAGAAATCCTTTTTATCTGGATTAATCAGTAATTTCGGTGCTGGATATGGAGTCCTCTGTATTAGCTCTGTAATTAACGGTACATGCCTATCATATATATGTGCATCAGCAATAACATGTACAAATTCCCCAACTTCAAGATTGCTTACCTGAGCCAACATATGCATAAGAATTGCATATTGAGATACATTCCAATTATTTGCAACTAAGATATCTTGAGAACGTTGATTAAGAACAGCATTTAGTTTTCTACCAGTAACATTAAAAGTCATACTATATGCACAAGGGTATAAGTTCATTTCATGCAAGTCACTATGGTTGTACATGTTAGCAATAATCCTTCTACTATATGGATTATGCTTTAAGTCATAGATAATTCTATCTACCTGGTCAAACTCCCCTTCACGATACTTATGCTTAATTCCTAACTGATATCCATATGCCTTACCTATTGAACCTTCTTCATCAGCCCAGCTATCCCAAATGTGGCTATTAAGATCTTTTATATTATTCGATTTCTTTTGCCATATCCAAAGCAATTCATCAATTGCAGCTTTCAGATTTGTTGGTCTTAAAGTAAGAATTGGAAATTCCTCAGATAAATCATATCTGTTAACAACAGCGAATTTCTTAATTGTATGGGCAAGGGTTCCATCAGCCCACTTAGCTCTTACAGTCTCGCCTTCAGAAGAAATTCCGTTTTCAAGGATATCCTTACACATTGTGATAAAAATATTATCCGCTTTACTCATAGTAACTTACCTCACTTATCATCAATTGTTTATCAAATTCCTAAGACCCCCACTTCTATA
>CALDJN010000063.1 GCA_937901695.1 uncultured Anaerocolumna sp. | reverse complement strand
GCTCCTGCTAAAATGCCACGTAGTAGCAATGAGGTTATGAGCAAGTAGCGTAAGGGGATAAACTTGCCTGTCGGCAAGTGGGAATATCCACTTTAACTGAAAGGATACTGTAAAACTTTATATAAATATGTTTTCCAGTATCCTTTTAAAAATTTATAGGTATAGGGTATGTTTGTTATTATATAATTGTTTTTTATTCAATCCACTTTATTAGTTCCTGTAATGGTCTTTTATGAGGTGGATTTTTTTCGGAATCTGCATAGCCAAGATTGATTAAGGCTAGTACTTCATCTTTTTCTTTTAAGTGAAAGAATTCTTTCATGAGTGGGTTGTAACAGGCATTGCCGGTTTTCCAGTATGCCGCAAGACCTAAACCATGGGCTGCCAGTAGCATGTTTTCTATTGCTGCATATACAGCTCCTAGTTCTTCGATTCTTAAGGCTTTCCCGTTTTCTGTAACTTCTGCAGCTACTGCTATGATAACGGGAGCTCGGAAAGGTTTATTTTTTTCTTTTTCTAATTTGCGTTTTCCTTCTTCACTTTCCAGGTCAATTCCGGATTGAATTACTATATTCTCCATTACTTTAGAGAGTTCATTTCTTCCATTGCTCTGAATGACGAAAAATCTCCAAGGTTCTGTTAAATACCTATTGGGAGCCCAAGTTCCGGCTTCAATTACTTGTTCTATTAGTTCTTTAGGAACAGGTAGGTCTTTCATTTTTGCTATAGATCTTCTTGATTTAATTGCGTCTAATACGTCCATAATATCCTCGATTCTGGTGCTTTAGCGCCTTTCCAATACTTCCCCTCTGACAAATCTTTTTGAAATATTTTGACTTGAGCCGGTATAGATGAATTTCTCTAAACGTTCTACTAATGTAGGAGTTCCATTCATTTTTAGAGAAGAATCATTTATAACCAAGGCATCAAAATCATAACCTTCCTCAAAACTGCCAACTTTGCCAAAGAAGCTTCCGCCACCTTTTGTAGCCAAATAAAATGCTTCTGAGATACTGATTGGAGCATAGTCCGGATGGTCTACAAAATACATTTTAGATGCAGTAATACATGCCTCAATATGTCTGGTCATATCAAGAACATGACCACCTCCAACATCTGAGCCAAGTCCTACAGGTATATTTAGATTCAGGTATTTTCTAAGAGGCATAATACCACTTGCCAAATTAAAGTTTGACTGTGGGCAATGGGCTACATATACGCGCTTCTTCTTAAGTATTTCTATTTCTGAATCAGTGTTATATATGCAGTGTGCCATAATAGTCCTGCCAGGCTGAATAAGTCCAAAGTGATCGTAAACCTCTGTAAAACTATTAATGTCGGGATGCAGTTCTTTTACCCAGGCTACTTCAGAACGATTTTCGCATAGATGGGACTGAATTGGCAAATGGTACTTTACAGCTATTTCACCTAAGGATTTCATTAAAGCAGAGGTAGTACTGGGTACGAAACGTGGTGTCAGAATATATTGAACCAATGGTGCTTCTGTAGAATCACTATTAGCAAAAGCTTCATATAGGGAAGGATCTTCTTCCAATAGTTCTATGGTTTCCTGAATAGATTGCTCGGTGTTTTCCTGTAATTTTGGAGTAGAATTACGATCCATATTTACTTTTCCTACATAAGCTCCTAAACCGGATTCTTTTAATAATTTTATTAAAAGAGCAGTGGCAGGTTTATGCCTTGTAGCAAAGATACAAGCTCTTGTGGTACCTGCTTCCCATAAGTCCTGAATAAAATTCTTATAATGTTCCTCGGCAAACTCTATATTATCAAAATCACTTTCCAATGGGAATGTATATTCATTTAACCAAGGAAGAAGCTCTTTACTGTAGCCGATACCGGTATTAAGCCATTGTGGAGCATGTACATGAAGATCAACGAAACCCGGGATGATTAATTGATTTCCCATATCTTCTACAGCAGTGTTTTGGTACATTTCTGGCAAATCTTTTGTAACCAATTTAACCTTGCCATTTTCTACGACTACATATCCATTCTCATACACTTCAAAACGGTTCATTTCTTTTGTAAAAATAATATTACCTTTTAAAATTTTAATCATATGAATTCCTCCAATACCTTTTATTATAGTATTACTTTTCCATCCCAATGATTTATTATACTATTTTTGTCTAATTTAATCAAGGAGAGTAAACGATGAAAATGGTAAAAATCATGGAAGATGGAAACGTAACGAAAATAAGGAGTATCATATTTTAACTTTCTAATTTAGATAAAATCATATATAATAATATAGGAATTCGATTATATTTTTGTTATATTAGAAAGTTTATCGTAAATCTACGGTGCTTGATTAGAAATATAAATTCGACTATATTTTATTATATTAGAAAGGTCTTAAAAATGAATTATGATTATTCAGATACAGTTGAGTATTTATTAGATTGGTATGATAGTAATAGAAGATTTCTCCCCTGGCGGGAAGAACCAAAACCGTATTATGTATGGGTTTCAGAAATTATGTTACAGCAAACCAGAGTGGAAGCTGTCAGAGTCTATTTTGACAGGTTTATCAGTACCTTGCCTGCCATAAAAGATTTAGCAGATTGTGAAGAAGAGAAGCTGCTTAAATTATGGGAAGGCTTAGGATATTATAACAGAGTAAGAAATCTTCAAAAAGCTGCGAAGCTTATAGTAGAAAAGTTTGATGGTCAAATGCCTTCAAATTATAATGAGCTTCTTAGTTTACCGGGAATAGGTTCCTATACAGCAGGAGCAATTTCCTCAATTTCTTTTCAGATTCCAGAACCAGCAGTAGATGGAAATGTACTGCGTGTGATGAAACGAGTGGCAGGAAACTTTGATGACATTACCAAAGCCAGTGTGAAAAAGCAGATGGAAAATGATTTAAGAGAAGTTATGCCAAAAGACAGACCGGGGGATTTTAATCAGGCGTTAATGGATCTGGGTGCAACCGTATGCATCCCCAATGGGAAACCCCTTTGCGATAAATGTCCGGTTATGCATCTGTGTAAGGCTTTTCATAATGGTACCCAGATGTTAATTCCGGTTAAGCCTGATAAAAAACCGAGAAAGATAGAAGATAAGACGATTCTATTAATAGAGTTTAATGGGCATTATGCTATTCGAAAAAGAGATAGTAAAGGTTTACTCGCCAGACTTTGGGAACTGCCAAATGTAGAAGGAAAATTATCTGCCATGGCTGTAGAAGGATTATTACATAAGGAGGGATATGGGGATTTTACAGTACAGCTCTTAGGAGAAGGTAAGCATATATTTTCCCATATTGAGTGGCATATGGTAGGATATCATATTAAATTCAGGCAAGTTCTGGATGAGTATGGGATTAATAATCTTGATTATGTTGCAGATTCCAAAGCATATGAAATTGCTAATAATGATTCAGTTACTATATTTAATGGTAGCTGTGATAAGCAAAATAATCAATTAAATTATAAAATGTTGAATGTACAGAATAATTTTGATATGCTATCAAATACTGATTGTATATGGGCGAGTAAAGACAGAATTAACAAAGAATTTACATTACCTTCAGCATTTGAAACATATAAGAAATTTATAATATAATCATGTATGATTAGAATGCCAAAAAGCAAGACAGCTGGCATGACTTTGAGACTCATTCATCTGAGATATAAAACTAAAAATTCCTTGATTTTAAAGGAAAAAACAC
>CALDJN010000062.1 GCA_937901695.1 uncultured Anaerocolumna sp. | reverse complement strand
TCCGCTGTAATGCTAAGGATACGTGTATTGGAAGGATTACTGGTAGTGATAACTTTTAACATTTCCTCATAAGACATGTTCAAGCCAAGATTCTCAATAACCTTAGTAACAACCGGCCGGCTCTTTACTAGCACCATATAGTCCTGAGTTAACTGCGTACCAATCTGGAGATCTGCCAGACTGCTTAAAGTAGTGGATTTACTAAGGATATATAATTTCGTTGTGGACGTGTAAATTGGTGTTATCATAAAACTACTAATGAGTCCTGCTGCAGAGGCCATAATAATTCCAGATAAGAGAATAATCCATATTTTCGATTTTAAACAATAAAACAACTCTCCCAGGTCTATTTCTATTTCATCATCATCGTAATTTTTCATGCCTTACCCCTTTATATGTACTTATTCTCTAGAATTTTTCTAGGGTGCTCTACAAATATCTGCTGTATCTGTATATCACTCATATGTTTCCTAACTGCTTTATAAGCACTCTCAATGCAAGGAGGTCTTCGCTTAGCATCATGACAATCCGTCCCGATCAAATGTATTAAGCCTTTATTCACAAGCTTTCTATGATAAGCTGCTTCTGTATTCCAAAACCCTCCGCATAGACTAAAGCTATTCATCTGTATATAGCTGCCAAGCTTTATCAATTCTTCCATTAAGTCTTCCCTTTTTATAAGGCATTGATATCGCTCTACATGTGCAAGAACCGGTGCATATCCCGCCAGAACGAATTCCTGCAGTCCATGGTATATCGTTTTAAAATGTTCTCTAACTCCAAATTCTATTAAAACATAATGGCTGTCTGCCAGAGTCATAACCTTTTCCGAAAGGACATCTTCTAACACCGATTCGCTATAATATATTTCATTACCAAGTAGGATGTCCAAGTTAAGCCCTAATTCCTTTGCCGTTTCCTGAACCTTATTTTTGATTCCTACGAGTTGTTCCATGTCCATATTCTTAGAGCCTGCGGCATAGTGAGGTGTTGCAATCATCGTTGTTATACCTTCGCTTCCGGCTATTCTAAGCATCTCCATGGTTTCTTCCATACTGGATGAACCATCATCTACCCCAGGCAATATGTGTGAATGTATATCAACGAATTGTTTTTCAGCCATCCTTATCACCCCTGTCTGCCGGTTATGTTCTTCTTCAAATACGCTACTAAAGTAATCAATAATATGGCCAAAAGCATTCCGATTCCACCAAGATACAAAAATACCTGAATGTCCCATTTCAAGTAATTGGTTAGAAACCTGCCATAATAAAAGGGCAGCTGCTTCATCTTTTCGTAACTTTTCGTAATTAATAAAAAGGCAGAGGAACTGATAACAATACAAGAAGAGGCAATCATTGCATAAGCAATATATCGAATTCCCGAATGCTTGTACCGATGTATCTTAATCAGTAGTACACTTATGATGCCGGCTAACAGTATCAGAATAGGGATTGCAATACGGAGCAGCCTCATAAAAGAAGCTTTGTATTCCGCTATATAATCTATAAATTGAAAATGTATCCCTCGTTTATATTCTTGTTCTATCTTACGAATGACTTCTTCTATTCCGGTATCTAATTCCTTTGTTCCTGAGATGTCTTCTTCCGTCAGATATTGGTCAATATTTTGCTCCAATTGACTTCTTACCTTATCGGTGTTAATCACCGGTTCTTTACCTGACAGCGTATCTTCAATATAATATTTGCCACCTACATATACCCGTTTTAGAGTGATAACATCAGACAGAACATTTAACGGAAGACCGGCTTCCTGCAGGATACCTTCTGCTCTATCTTGTAATTCCTTATATACTTCATTATAGTAATTACTTTCATTTACCTTAGATAATATAATACGATTATTGAATACCCCATAATATAGTCCGGTCAGGGTAAACGAACTTACAAATATCATGGTAAGCAGGAAAGCAAATATACTGCTTATGATACGTTGCATTAATTTTTGCTTCTTTTCCATCGTTTACCTCCAGCCATTGGTTATTCTGATACAGTTTCAGAATCTAGAATTCGATCACAATATACAAAAAATCTTTCACTACTGTCTCCTAACAACTGGTTAAAAGGATAGCATGTATATAGAATTAGCTGCTCTTTTGCCTGACTCAAGTCGTAAGAATCTGTTTCTAAGGCATCCGTAATTCTTGTGGCAGCTACTTTATATTCAAATTGTCCATAATTGGTTTCTATTGTTACAATATCACCAATATTAATATGTTCTAATGGTGCAAAATAAGTAGCGTCATGACCCCCTATCAGGATAGGCTTTCCTTCTCCCGGAAGTCC